>JACPDS010000062.1 GCA_016183885.1 Armatimonadota bacterium | reverse complement strand
TATTTTAAATTTGACTTTTTTGACAAATCCTATTTAATTCTAAAATTTATAACTTTTTTAATGTTGCGTGGTGAAAAATGTATTCATTAATTACCGCTCCATCGGAGGTTCGATCTCTTATCCCTTTTTTTGTAAATTTTATATCGCCGTTGGGCAAAATCTGAATATAAATTTCTTTATCTCCCGAATCGCTTTTAATTATTGTCTTTGATTCTTGTTTTTCAATTACTCCCTCGAAATCTACTTTTACTATTCCATCTTGATTATAATGAATTTTATCACCTTGTCTTTTAATTAAAGTTACTCCTAAATCGCTGGCAATCTTAATAAAATCTTCTGTTCTCGTAATAGTAACCGGCATCTTTTTTTCTCCTCTAATAGCAACTATTATTGTCTTTTGTCCTTTTCCGGTAACTTCTCCAGTATAAGTCCCCATAGGTATTACATCAGTAGAAATTAAATCTAAAAGATTAGAAGAAGTCTTGCTTTGCTCATTAAAGGCAAGGGCTTTAGTTTTGGGAATTTGAGAAGGAAAATCGGGAAATCTAGTTCCTCCTATACTCATTTATAACACCTTCTTTTTAAATTTATTTTTATAACTAAATTATACTATAAAAAACCTAAAAAAACAATTTTTTTCCCAGAATATTTCTAAATATTTTTGGCGCTACATTTTTGAAAAAATTTTTCAAAAATTGACAGGAATACCGCATAAAATGGTAATTTCTATTTTTAAATGGGGCGAGAACTATCAAAGACAAGACTTTTTGTCTTGTCTTACCATCTGCCAAACTTTTTTATTGCTGTACCACAAACAAATACTTTGTCCGAGTATTGAAATATCTTTTTTATTTTCTCAAAAAGTAAGTTAACAATCAATTTTTTATTTAACCAAAACTTTACTTCTCTATAATGAACCTTACTATCATTTCTCATTTCAATTTCTCCATAGGTTTTGTCTATTTTGAAAATCACTTTTTGGTTAGATACTTGATTTGCATTTCTGGCTTGGGAATTTTCTACAACAAGATTTTCCGTTAAAATACGAACCACGCTGTCGGCATCATACACATAAAATTTCCCCTCGTGTTTTATAGATAAATAATTTACTTCTCCAGCATTAAACATTGCTTTTGAAATAAAAGCAGAGAGCGTTTCCTTATTTTGCAACTTTTCACGCAATTCCTTCATTGACTTTTGTAATTCATTTTTATAGCGTAATTTGTCTTTTGTATATTCGTTGTATGTATCTGGAAAACATTCTATACATTGAAGCATGATTTTTCCAAGGCCGTTTAGTCGTCTAAAAATCGTATCTTCTTCAAACCGTCTTTTGCTATATAAAAAAATCTGCCATTTCTTTTTTCCGCTTTTAACAGAATACGAATCACCGCTTTTATCAATCACATCTTTCTTTGCTTGCGGGTCATTTAAATAATCATCATTAAGTCCTATTAATTTAGCAAATTCTTTGCCATCCAAATGCCCCTGTATTTTGACATGACTTGCTTGCGCCGAAGACATCGCTCTTCTTATATTCATATTTTACTATTAAAATCTCATGAGAATTTTTAACATGATTTCTATTTTCATTTTTGCGATTTAAACCGATTCTTGTTTCACCTTGTCCCATCGTATATTGCCAAGACACATCAATAATTTTGCAGTCAGAATACCATTTTCTAACTGTTGAGCAATCATTATATGACAAAATAAAACCGCCTTTATGTTTTAACAATAAATCACGCAATTTTTCGTGATTAAAATTATTATGATGAACTGGAAAATTTCGCTGAGGATATATTCCCCGAAACATTTTACTATCGTCTTTTAAATAATATGGCGGGTCGCAGTACAGAAAATCTTTTTTAAATTTTGGAATTACATTTTCAAACACATCGCATTTTACTTGCATTTTTTCTGCGCTAAAATTTTTCACTTTTTCTATCATTAAATGGTATCTCTTTTTATCTTCATAAATTTTTGACATCCATCCTAAAAAACCCGGTCCATATGAAAGATTGTGATTAAAATAATAGTATGTTGCCAAATCAATTGATGATAATTTTTTTTCTTTTTTCCAATGCGACTTTAATTTAAATTTCACAATTTCATATTGCTTTTTTGTCGGATTTAAAGACAACAATTTTTGATATAATTCATGGGGTCTTTTTAGTTGAACGTTCCAGTAATTCACCAGAATATCAAAAATATCAAAACCTAAAACTTTTATTCCTAATTCTCTAGCCAATGCAATTTCAACAGAACCTCCGCCAAAAAATGGAGATATAATTCGCTTTATATTAACAGGTATAAATTCCATTACAAAACCAACAGCAAGGCTTTTCCCCCCTCCATAACGAAGCGGTGAACCAAGATATCGTTTATATTTAATTTTTTTACTTGGACTTTTAATGCTATTGAGAAATGTATTTTTGCGATCTGTCAAGGAATAAGAAAAAGGAATCTGAAGCTGTAAATAATTTTCCTTTCTAACTAATGGCGATATACTAATTGTATCCATAAATTAAGTTGTAATACTTACCATCATAGTATAAACACATTTTTTATCCAATAAAATTATATTGTATCTTTTCAGTTATGTCAATTTAATTTTTTGGAGGATTTCTTAAAAAAAATACGAATAGCCCATTTAAAATTTATTATATCTT
>JACPDS010000065.1 GCA_016183885.1 Armatimonadota bacterium | reverse complement strand
CAATTGCGTCAGGTAAGACAAGAAAAAGAAGCAGTTATAAAATCTCAAGAATATGAAAAAGCCGCTCAAATTAGAGACAGAGAAGAGAAGCTTAAAAAACGCAAAGATGAGTTAGAAAAAAATTGGAAAGATCAAAAAAATCAAAAAGATAATAAAGGGAAAAAATCTAATGTGGTAACAGGAGAGGAAATAGCTTTAATTTTATCTAGTTGGACTAAAATCCCCGTGACTAAAATAGCCGAAGAAGAATCAGCTAAACTTTTAGGCATGGAAGAAGCTTTACATAAAAGAGTGATCGGGCAGGATGAATCAATCCGTCTTATTTCCCGCGCGGTTCGTCGGGCAAGGGCAGGACTGAAAGATCCTAAACGTCCGGTAGGTTCATTTTTATTATTAGGTCCAACAGGAGTAGGAAAGACAGAATTAGCTCGAACTCTAGCTGAATTTTTATTTGACGATGAAGAAGCTATGGTAAGAATTGATATGTCAGAATATATGGAAAAATTTGCTGTTTCTAGATTAGTCGGCGCCCCTCCGGGTTATGTTGGTTACGAAGAAGGAGGACAGCTTACTGAATCAGTGCGTCGTCGTCCCTATTCGGTAATCTTATTAGATGAGATAGAAAAAGCTCATCCAGATGTTTTTAATATTTTGCTTCAAGTTTTAGAAGACGGCAGATTAACCGATTCTCAGGGAAGAACTGTAGATTTTAAAAACGCGGTTATTGTAATGACTTCTAATATTGGGACTAGCGGTATCGGAATAGAAACTGATATAGGTTTCCGCGTGGTTAAAGATGAAGGAAGTTTAGAAGTAAAGCATGAACGCATTAAGAAGAAAATAATGGAAGAAGTAAAAAAGATTTTTAAACCGGAATTTTTAAATCGTCTTGATGAAATAGTTGTTTTCCATCAACTTACTCATGAAGAAATCAAACAAATTGTAAATTTAATGCTTGCTAGAGTGTCTAAAGAAGTAGAAGCTCAGGGAAGAAAATTAGAAGCTACAGAAAAAGCCAAAGGATTTTTAGCTAAAGAAGGATTTGATGTGGTTTTTGGAGCAAGACCATTGCGCAGAGCCATTCAAAGATTAGTGGAGGACCCATTGGCTGAAGAATTTATTAAGAATAATTTTAAAGAAGGCGATACCGTAACTATTGATGAAAAAGATGGAAAAATAGTTTTTGAAGTTAAGAAAGTCGAAGAAGTTAAAAGTTTATCATAACTAACATTGCTAAATACCAATAACTAATTATTAAATTTGATGATTAAATTAAAAAATAATTTTGTTTGTCAGGAATGCGGGGCAATTTTTGTAAAATGGCAGGGTAAATGTTCGGAATGTAATGCGTGGAATAGTTTGCAGGAAAATTTAGCATTACCTAAAAATGATTTTTTTCAAAAACAAGCCGCCAGTCAATTAATTTCAGAAATTTTTTGTCAAACAGAAGAACGTTTAACTACTTTTTTAAAAGAATTTGATCGGGTTTTAGGCGGAGGAATAGTAAAAGGTTCCTTAATTTTAATTGGCGGAATACCCGGTATTGGCAAATCTACACTGCTTTTAGATATTGCCGGAAATATCAGTAAAAATTCTAAAAGAGTCTTATATGTTTCAGGAGAAGAAAGTTTAGAACAAATTAAATTAAGAGCGATTCGTTTAAGTATTAATAATAATTTTTTATATCTTTTATCTGAAACAAATTTAAATTTTATTGAAGAAGAAATAGAAAAGATTAAGCCCGATTTAGTAGTAATTGATTCTATTCAGACGATTTTTCATCCGGATTTTAATAATACTCCCGGGAGTGTCAGTCAGGTAAGAGAATGTACTTTAAAGTTAATGCGTTTAGGGAAGAATAGCGGTCTTCCTATTCTTCTGGTAGGTCATGTTACTAAAGACGGCGCTTTAGCCGGTCCTAAAGTTTTAGAGCATATTGTAGATACGGTTCTTTATTTTGAAGGAGAAAATCTGCAGCAGTTTAGAATTCTGCGTTCTATGAAAAATCGTTTCGGCTCTACCAATGAAATAGGCATATTTGAAATGTGCGAGAGCGGTCTTAAAGAAATTTTTAATCTTTCTCAATTTTTTTTGGAAGACCGTAAAATTAAAGTTCCCGGCAGTGTAATTATACCGGTCATAGAGGGCAGTAAACCAATTTTAATTGAATTGCAGACTTTAGTTGCGCGTTCTTTTTATGGGATGCCTACCCGTAGATCCAGCGGCGTTGAAATTAATCGTTTAAATTTAATTTTAGCCGTTTTAGAAAAAAGAGGAAATTTTAATTTAGGAAATTGCGATGTTTTTACAAATATAGTCGGCGGCATTCAAGTAGATGAACCTGCGATAGACTTGGGATTAGCTTTAGCCTTAGCCTCGGGAATTAAAGATAAACCTTTAAATCAAGATATGGTGGTTTTGGGAGAATTAGGCTTGGGAGGGGAAGTAAGAGCAATTACTCAAATAGAAAAAAGAATTAAAGAAGCCCAAAAATTAGGCTTTAAAAAATGTATTCTGCCAAAAAGCAATTTCATTAATTTAAATTTGGAAATAGAGTTGATTCCGGTAACCACCTTAAAAGAAGCTTTGGAATGGATAAAATAAATGAGCGTTTTTTTAAAGTTTTTATTTTATATTATTTTGGGAGTTTTTGGGGGGCTTGTAGGTCTTAAGATTTCAATTTATTTTCAACCTCATTCTAAATTTTTCAAAGAGTATCATGGATATGTTGTAGGTTTGGGTATATTCTTAGGCTGGCTTTTAGTTCCTTTATTTGTAAAACTTATAATTAAAGCCATCGATTGGATAATAACCAGTCTTTTAAAAATTACTTTGCAGGAAATTATTTTAGGCGCGATTGGTTTAATTTTTGGGTTAATAATCGCTTACTTATTAAGTTCTATTTTAAATTCTCTGCCCCTGTCTTCTATTCCAATTATTGGAGAATATATCGCTCCTTTTTTAGGCATAATTTTAACTATTTTTTGTTGTTATTTAGGGATTTATTTTTCTATTAGATTAAATATTATGCATTTAGGGGGAGGAAAATTTTCGCTTAGCGAAAGCAGAGGCTACTTTATTTTAGATACCAGCGTAATTATCGATGGGAGAATTTTAGATATCAGCAAAACAGGTTTTTTAGATGGAGAAATTATTGTGCCTACTTTTATTTTAAGCGAATTGCAGGCTGTCGCTGATTCCAGCGATACTTTAAAAAGAAATCGAGGCAGACGCGGTTTAGATTTATTGGAAAAATTAAAACATGAGTTAGAAATTCAACTTTATGAAAAAGATTATCCTCAAATTTCTACCGATACAAAATTAATTAAATTATCTAAAGAATTAAAAGCTAATTTAGTAACTACAGATTTTAATCTTGCCAAAGTAGCCAGTCTTCAAGGGGTAAAAGTTTTAAATATTAATGAATTAGCTCTTGCCATTAAACCGGTAATTTTGCCCGGAGAAGAGATTACTGTTGCGGTAGTCAGAGAGGGAAGAGAAGCGCATCAAGGAGTTTCTTATTTAGAAGACGGAACAATGGTTGTAATTGAAGACGGAAGAAGATATATCGGGGAGCAAATTAATGTAGAGGTAACCAGTGTCCTCCAAACTGTCTCCGGAAAGATGATTTTTGCCAGGAGAAAGGAGAGCCATTCTTGAAATTCGGAGCTTTAATTACCGCCGCGGGAAAATCAAGAAGGATGGAAAAAGGCAATAAACTTCTTTTAAATTTATATGGAAAGCCTGTTTTATTTTGGAGCCTCTCTCCTTTTCAAAATTGTGATTTAATAGAAGAAATTATTATTACCGCTCCTTCTAGAGAAATTAATTTATATGAAAATTTAGTAAAAAAATTTAATCTTAACAAAGTAAAAAAAATTATTCCCGGCGGAGCAAGCCGTCAAATTTCAGTCTGGAAAGCTTTAAATAATTTAAAAGAAATTAATTATGTTTTAATTCATGATGGAGCCCGCCCTTTAATCACTCAAAGAGAAATTTTGAAATTAATTAAGGCGGTTAAAAAAGTTAAATCGGTAATTTTAGCCATACCTGTAAAAGATACGGTAAAAGAATTAAATTCAAAAAAAGTTATTAAACACACGCTTAACCGCGAAAAAATTTATCTGGCTCAGACTCCTCAAGTCTTTGATTTTAATTTGATTTATCAAGCATATCAAGAAGCTTTTAAAAAGAAACTTAAATCTACCGATGATGCGTCTTTAGTGGAGTTTTTGGGGAATAAAGTAAGTATTTTAGAAGGATCAATTGAAAATATAAAAATCACTTATCCTCTTGATTTAGATTTTGCCAATCTTATCTTCAGCAGGCGCGCTTTAAAGAAAAATGTTTAAAATCGGCATAGGTTTTGACCTGCATATTTTAGTTGAAGGACGCAGTTTAATTTTAGGCGGGATAAAGATTCCTTCCGAATTAGGATTATTAGGACATTCTGATGCCGATGTTTTAACTCATGCTGTAATGGATGCCCTGCTTGGAGCTTTAGGAAGAGGAGATATTGGAAAATATTTCCCCCCAACTAATCCCGAGTATAAAAATATTTCAAGCTTGATTTTGCTAAAGAAAATAGTTAATTTAATGGAAAAAGACAGCTGTAAAATTAATAATTTGGATACGATTATTTTAGCCGAAAAACCTAAAATTATGCCTTATGCTTTAAGAATTAAAAAGAAACTTGCCGGCGTTTTAAAAATTTCCTTATCGCAAATTAATATTAAAGCTACTACCACAGAAGGCGCAGGCGGCATTGGAGAGAATAAAGCTATTGCCGCTCAAGCGGTGGTTTTATTAATTAAAAAGAAAAAAAGCGTTAAGCGTTAATTCTTAACAGGTTGTTTAAAAAAGGCAGCCGCGAAGCTTTAGCCCGCGATATATTGCGCTCCGAAGTAATATCGGAACAACTAGCGCATATTGTATATAATATTTTATAAATTTATATTCTCAGGACAGCCCGTTAAGAATTAAATAACTTACCGTTTAACGCTATAATTAAGGATTATGGAAGAAGATTTTTTAGAAGAAAAGATTTCTGCGGAATTAAAAGAAGAGTTGGATTATTTAGAAGAGATTTTATCTGAATATGAAAAATACGTGCGTAATATTGGGGATCTTAAAGAAACAGCGGTAATGCTGCTTTATTACCGCGATGAAGCGCAGGAAAGTTTAGATTATTTAAAATACGAGAAAATAGAATTAAAAGATTATTGGAGGAAAGTAGTGGAATTAGATAATATTTTACGTTCTAAAGTTTTAATTTTTGTTCATGAAGTAGGTTATAATAATTTTAAGCAGTATCAAATAATTAATGATCCTCCTAAAACTTATTGGTGGTGGTATTTAAATAAAAGCGCGCCTCCTGTAATTGGAGAAAAAAAATTTTGGGAGTTTTGGAAAGTATGAATAATTATCAAAATAAAATAAGGGCGCGTTTTGCGCCTTCTCCTACCGGATATTTGCATATCGGAGGAGCGAGAACAGCTCTTTTTAATTTTCTTTTTACAAAAAAGAATAAAGGCAGTTTTATTTTAAGAATTGAAGATACTGATTTAGAGCGTTCTTTAGAAGATTCGGCGGAAAAAATTTTAGAAGATCTCAAGTGGCTTGGAATAAATTGGGATGAAGGACCGGATATTGGCGGAGATTTTGGACCATATTCCCAAACTCAAAGACTTCCTCTTTATCATAAATACGCTGAAAAACTGCTTAAAGAAGGAAAGGCTTATTATTGCTACTGCGCTCCTGAAGAATTAGAAGAAAAAAGAAAATCTGCCCTCGAGAGAAAAGAAACCCCCCGTTATGACGGGAAATGCAAAAATCTTACTCAAAGCCAGCGGGAAAAATTAATTTTAGATGGCCGAAAAAAGGCTCTGCGTTTTATTGTTCCTGAAAAAGATATTATTGTGGAAGATTTAATCAAAGGCAAAGTAGAATTTAAAAAAGAGAATTTTTCCGATTTTATAATTTTAAAATCTAATTTAACTCCTTCTTATAATTTTGCGGTTACAATTGATGATTTATCTATGCGGATTAATTATGTAATCCGGGGAGATGAACATTTAATTAATACTCCCCGCCAGATTATGCTTTATGAGGCTTTAGGCGAAGCATTGCCTAAATTTGCGCATCTTCCGATGATTTTGGCGGCGGATCACAGCAAATTAAGCAAGCGCCATGGAACAACTGCCGTAGGAGAATTCCGCGAGGAGGGATTTTTGCCCCAAGCTTTGATAAATTATATCGCTTTATTGGGCTGGTCTCCTTCAGGGAATCAAGAATTTTTTTCTCAAGAAGAATTAATTCAAGGCTTTAGTTTAGAAAGAGTGGCTAAAAATTCAGCTATTTTTGATAAAGAGAAATTAAAATGGATGAATAATTTTTATATCAAAAAAACTTTACCCGAAGATTTAGTTTTGCAAATTGTTCCTTTTTTAAAAAAATCAGAACTTTTAAAAGATAATTACGATAAAAAATGGTTAGAAAATTTAGTTTTTTCTTTTCAGGAAAATTTAAATACTTTGGAAGAAATTGTGGAATTATCTAAAGATTTTTTTAAAGAAAAAATTATGTTAACGCCCGAAGCTTTATCTTTATTAAATGAAGAAAAATCTAAAAATTTGTTAAAAGTTTTTAAAAGTTTAATTCAAAAAGAAATTGAAATTATTGAAAGTAATTTTAAGATAATAATTAATGAAACTCAAAAAATTTCCGCTTTAAAAGGCAAAGAGCTTTATATGCCGATAAGAGCCGCTTTAACGGGAAATCTGCACGGACTGGAACTGGCGAAAGTTTTTTCGCTTTTAGGATAGAAATGTTTGCTTATCCTTCAGGAGATATTCATATGGGACATTTTCGCAATTATTCAATCGGGGATGTAATCGCTCGTTTTAAAAGAATGGAAGGTTATCAGGTTTTACATCCTTTTGGCTGGGATGCTTTTGGATTGCCGGCGGAAGAAGCGGCAATTAAACATAAAACGCACCCCAGAATTTGGACATTGAACAATATTGCTATTTCTAAAAACACTTTAAAAAAATTAGGCATTAGTTATGACTGGGATAGAGAAATTGCAACCTGTCTTCCGGATTATTATAAATGGACTCAATGGGTTTTTCTTAAATTATTTGAAAAAGGCCTCGCTTATCAAGATTTTGCTTTAGTAAATTGGTGCCCTAGCTGTAAAACTGTTTTGGCTAATGAACAAATAGAAGAAGGAAAATGCTGGAGATGTAAAAGCCATGTATCTAAAAAAGAATTAAAGCAGTGGTTTTTTAAAATTACCGATTATGCCGAAAAACTTTTAGCCGATTTAGAAAATCTTTCCGGCTGGCCGGAAAACGTAAAAGCTATGCAGAGATATTGGATTGGAAAAAGTATTGGAGTAGAAATTAAATTTAAGCTGGAAGAAATTCAGGAAGAATTACTTGTTTTTACTACCCGAGCGGATACTATTTATGGAGTGACTTTTATAGCTGTTTCTCCCGAACATCCTTTAGCTAAAAAACTAGCTTTAGGCGCGCATTGCGAAAGAGAAGTCTTAAATTATATTGAAAAAGCTCGCTTAAAATCAGAAATTGAACGCGCTTCAACGATTACTAAGAAAGACGGGGTATTTACAGGAAAATACGCCATTAATCCGTTAAGCGGCGAAAAAGTTAAAATTTTTACAGCGGATTATGTTTTAGCTTCTTACGGAACAGGAATTGTTATGGGGGTTCCGGCTCATGACCAAAGAGATTTTGAATTTGCCAAGACCTATGATATTCCTATTAAAATAGTAATTAATCCAAAAGATAAAAAATTAGATTTAAGTTCTTTAAAAGAAGCTTATCTGGAAGAAGGGATCTTAGTTAATTCTAATAATTTTTCCAATCTTAATTCTAAAGAAGCTATAAAAGCTATTACGGATTATATTATTAAAAATAATTTAGGAAGATCTAAAAAGAGATTGGCTTATTTCCCGCCAGCGTTATTGGGGCGCTCCCATTCCCATAATTCATTGTGAATATTGCGGGATAGTGATTGTCCCGGAAAAAGATTTGCCGGTACTGCTCCCGAAAGGCGAAATTGATTTTATTCCTAAAGGGCGTTCCCCTTTAGCCGATATTAAGGAATTTATAGAAATAAACTGCCCGAGGTGCGGAAAAACAGCTCATAGAGACCCTGATACTATGGATACTTTTGTTTGTTCTTCCTGGTATTATTTAAGATATCTTGACCCGAAGCTCGATACAGAAATTTTTAATAAAGAGCTTGCAGAAAAATGGACTCCTGTCGATATGTATGTCGGCGGAGCAGAACACGCAACAATGCATTTGTTGTATTCCAGGTTCATC
>JACPDS010000058.1 GCA_016183885.1 Armatimonadota bacterium | reverse complement strand
GAAAAATAAAATGGCAAAATATACCGGAGCGCGCTGTAGATTATGCAGAAGAGAAGGAATGAAGCTTTTCTTGAAAGGCAATCGATGTTATTCTGTTAAATGTGAAATAGAAAAGCGCAATTTTCCTCCCGGTCAGCATGGACAGAAGCGTCATAAAGTTTCTCAATACGGGATTCAACTTAGAGAAAAGCAAAAATTACGCCGCACTTATGGTTTAGTGGAAAGACAATTTAAACGTTATTTTATTTTAGCGGAAAAGAAGAAAGGAATAACAGGAGAAAATTTCCTGCAGATTTTAGAATGTCGTTTAGATAATGTAGTTTATCGTTTAGGTTTTGCAAGTTCCAGAAAACAAGCTGGTCAATTAGTAAGTCATAGACATTTTTTAGTAAATGGAAAAAAGGTAAATATCGCTTCTTTTTTAGTAAAGCCCGGCGATGTAATTAAATTAAAAGAAAAAAGCTGCGGCAACCCGTATATTTTGCAATCTTTAGAATCTGCTAAAAGATATAATTTGAGCTGGTTAGAACTGGATAGCGCAAATTTTACCGGTAAAGTTAAGGCTTTACCCTCAAGAGATGATATTCCTATAGATATTAAAGAAGAATTAATAGTAGAATTTTATTCTAAATGATAAAAAAAAACTAATAAGATTTAAGCCTTAAGTAAAATAAAAAGCTTGAATACTTAAGGCTTGTAAATTAAAATTTAAGGCTAAAGAAAATAGGGAGGATAAAATGTTAGATATTATGGAAAAAACCAAAATTGAATTTGATTTAAAAGATTCATACGGCAAATTTATAATTGAACCGCTTGAACAAGGATATGGAATTACCTTAGGAAACTCTTTAAGGAGAGTTTTACTTTCTTCAATCCCGGGAGCGGCAATTACATTTATTAAGATTGACGGCGTCCTTCATGAATTTTCTGTTATTCCCGGCGTAATAGAGGATGTAACTGAAATTATTTTAAATTTAAAAAAAATAAGATTAAAATTATATACGGATAAACCAAAAACCTTAAATTTACAAGTTAAAGGAGAAAGAGAAGTTAAAGCCTCTGACATATCTTCCGATCCCGAGGTAGAGATTTTAAATCCCGATTTACATATTGCCGCATTAAATGATAAAAGTTCTAAATTATCGATTGAATTTATTGTAGAAAAAGGAAAAGGTTATATTTTAGCGGATAAACATAAAACCGATCAAGCCGTAATCGGATTAATTCCTATAGATTCTATATTTACTCCGATTAGAAAAGTTAATTATATGATAGAAAATACAAGAGTAGGTTATATCAGTGATTATGATCGTTTAATTTTAGAAATTTGGACAGATGGTTCTATCTCCCCAATCGACGCTTTAAATTACAGCGCGGAACTTCTTCAGTCTTGTTTTAAACTTTTTACTGATTTGCGTTTAATTGCTTCCGGAGAAATTGCGCCTACTGAACAATCGTTAATCTTAGAAAAGAGTATTGAAGAATTAGGTTTTTCTATTCGTTCTTTAAATTGTTTAAGAAGAGCCGCAGTAAAAAATTTAGGAGAATTAGTTCAATTTGGCATTGAAGATTTAATGAAATTAAAGAACTTTGGACAGAAATCTTTAGATGAGATTCATGAGAAATTAAAAGAATTTAATTTGTGTTTAAAAGAATCATCTAATTAATTAGAAATTAAGAAGGGAAGAAAGATAAAATGAGACATAGAGTAAAAAGCCGTACTTTAGGCAGAAAATCTGCTCATCGTTTAATGATGCTGCGTAATTTAGCTATTTCGCTGCTGCGTCATCGAAGAATTGAGACTACCCTTATTCGAGCTAAAGAGGTAGCTTCGTTTGTAGAAGATATAATTACTTCGGCGAAAAAAGGCGATTTAGTTTCGAAACGCATAGTTTTTTCTCAAATTCATGATCGGGAAGTTTCTAAAGAGCTTTTTGATGTAATTGCTAAAAATTATAAAGGCGAGAAAACTAAAGAAAGCGGATATACTCGATTAATTAAAGTTGGCAATAGAAAAGGAGATAATGCCCCGATTGTTATTTTAGAATTAGTATAATAAAGCGATAAGCGTCGAGAGCATAAGCGTTAAGTAAATTAAATAACTTAACGCTTTATATTTTTTTTAAGGCTTAATATTATTTCATGATTAAAATTTCCAATCTTCATTTTAGTTATTATATTTGTAGCTATATTAGGACATAATGGCTCGGGAAAATCTACTTTAGCCAAACATTTAAATGCATTACTTTTGCCTGCGCTCGGGGATGTTTATATTGACTCTATGAATACTAAAGATTCTAAGTTAATTTGGAAAATTAGAGAAAAAGTAGGCATGGTTTTTCAAAATCCGGATAATCAACTGGTGGCTACTGTAGTTGAAGATGAAGTAGCTTTTGGACCGGAGAATTTGGGGTTAAAGCCTTTAGAAATTAAGGAAAGAGTTAACCAATCTTTACATGCGGTTGGGATGCAGGATTATAGAAATTTTGCGCCTCATTTATTATCAGGAGGCCAAAAACAAAAAATTGCTATAGCGGGAATTTTAGCCTTATTGCCAAAATATTTAGTTTTAGATGAACCTACTACAATGTTAGATTTTAATTCTAAAGAAGAAATAAAAAAAATTATTAAAAAATTAAATCAAGCCGGAACAACGATTATTTATATTACTCATTTTATGGAAGAAGCTCTTCTTGCTCAAAGAGTTTTAGTTATGCGGGAAGGTAAAATTGTTGATGATGGAACGCCCGAACATATTTTTACTAAAGAAGATTTCTTATTAAGTTTAGAAGATTTATTAAAAGAACTAATTAATTTAAGAAAAAAGCTTGGGAAAAATTTAAATTAATGCTTAAAACCATCGATTTAACACATATTTATATGCAAAATTCTCCTTTTGAATTTAAGGCTCTTGAGAATATAAATTTAGAGATAAAAAAAGGGGTAATTACAGGTATAATCGGTCCTGTGGGAGGAGGAAAATCTACTTTAATTCAACATTTTAACGCTATTTTAAAGCCTACTTTTGGGAAAGTTTTAGTAGACGGAGAAGATTTAAACGATCCTAAAACTAATTTAAAAAAAATCAGGCAAAAAGTGGGTTTAGTTTTTCAATTTCCTGAAACTCAATTATTTGGAGAAAATATTTTTGAAGATGTGGCTTTTGGTCCTAGAAATATGGGCTTATCCGAAAAAGAAGTCGATGAGCGCGTGGAAGAAGCGCTCAGCTGGGTAGAAATTTCTTTTAAAGAAAGCAAGATTCGCTCTCCTTTTAGTTTAAGCGGCTCTCAAATGCGAAAAGTAGCCTTAGCCAGTATAATCGCTCTTCATCCGGAAGTTTTAATTTTAGACGAACCTACAGTAGGTTTAGACCCTAAGGGCAGAAAAAATTTATTAGAGAAAATTAAACTTCTTAAAGATAATTGGAATTTGACTGTAATTCTAGTTTCCCATGGAATTGAAGAATTAGTTTATCTT
>JACPDS010000002.1 GCA_016183885.1 Armatimonadota bacterium | reverse complement strand
CATCACAATCTTTATCTTCATACATCGAAGAAAAAGTATGCGCCTTTATTCTGAAAAATTTATACATTAAAGTAACAATCGAGCTTGAATCTAACCCTCCTGAAAGACAGGTTCCTACTGGCACATCGCTTCTTAATCTAAATTGAACCGAAGATTTTAATAAATTTAAAAAAGAATCTTCCGGATGATTATAATCATATTTACTTTTAAAGCTTTCCTCATAATCCCAGTATTTCCAAATTTTAAATTGATCTTTTTTAATTAAAAGATTATGAGCCGGCTTTAAAGTTTTAATATTTTTAAAAAATGTTTCTTCCCCGTCATCTAAACTGGAAGTGCTTAAAAAATAATATAAATAAGTATAATTAACCTGGCGAAGTTCCGGCAAAATTGCAATCAAAGCTTTAATTTCTGAAGAAAAAGTAAAGCTCTTTTTATTATAAAAATAATAAAATGGTTTTACGCCAAAGCGGTCCCGGGAACAAAAAAGCATTTCTTCTTTTTTATTATATATGGCAAAAGCCCACATTCCATTAAATTTAGAAACGCAATTTATGCCCCATTCCTGAAAACTATAAAGCAGAACTTCAGAATCGCTATTTGAATGAAAATTATAACCTTTAGCCTTTAATTCTTCTTTAATTTCTAAATAATTATAAATTTCTCCGTTATAAACTAAAATTAAATTTCCGTCAGCGCTTATCATCGGCTGGTGGGCATATTCGCTAAGATCAATAATGGAAAGGCGCCGATGAGAAAAACCAATTGAATTATCCAGCCATAAGCCAAAATCATCCGGACCGCGATGCGCCTGAATCTCCGCCATAATTTTTAAGCTGGCTTCATTTGCAGGAGCGTTATCTAAATTATAAATCCCCGCAATTCCGCACATAAATAATAATATAACACAATAAATGCAAAAAAAACAAGTATTTTTAATGAGTTTAATAATTAGAAAAGGAAGAAAAATATAAATGTTTAATAATAATAAAGAATAACTATGAAAAATTATCGCTTGATTTTAATTTCTTTGATATTATTTATTTCATGCTTTATAAATTTTTCACCTGCAGAAGAAAATTTAACTAAAAAAGCTGAAGAATATTATAAATTAGGAAATGCTTATTATAAACTGGGACGTTATAAAGAAGCTGTTGACTTATTTGAACAAGCTATCCAGCTTAAACCTGATTATGCCGAAGCTTATCACAATATCGGTTATACTTATATTAAACTTAAACTTGATAATGAAGCTATTAAAGCTTTTAAACAAGCCATTCAAATTAAACCCGATTATTTAGAAGCATATTATAACTTAGCTATAATTTATCATAACAAGAGCCGCTGGGATGAAGCTATTAACACTTTTAAAGAAGTCATCCGGCTTAAAGGCGATGATCTTGAAATAAATTACTATCTAGGTTATGCTTATTATAAAACCAATCGATATAAAGAAGCTATTATAAATTTTAAAAAAGCTTTAAAACCTCGAGCTGATTATACTTACCCGGCATACTCGGCAGATGCTTATTATTATCTTGGCAGAGCTTATTTTAAACTTAAAAAATTGAATGAAGCAATTGAATCTTATAAAAAAGCCGCAGCGCTCAAATCTGATTATTCAGAAGTTTACTACAGCCTTGGTATGGTTTATGTAAAACTTAAAGATTATGCTAAAGTTATTGAAAACTTAAAAAAAGCTCTTCGCCATGATCCTAATCATATCGAAGCAGAATATAATTTAGGAATAGCTTACGCTAAAATTAAGAACTGGAATGAAGCCATTAAAGCTCTTAAAAAAACTATCCGCCTTAAAACTGATTATCTAATGGCTTATTACAATCTAGGTCTGGTTTATGAAAATATTAAGAACTGGAACGAAGCCATTAAAAGTTATAAAAAAGTTATCCAGCTTAAACCTGATTATGCCGAAGCTTACCATAATTTAGGCTCCGCTTATGTCAATCTCAGCCGATATGATGAAGCTATTGAAAGTTATAAACAATCTATCCAATTAAAACCTAATTATACCGAAGCTTACCATAATTTAGGCATAGTTTATTATAAACTTAATAATTATACCGAAGCTGTAAAATTTTTTAAAAAAGCTCTCCAAATTAACCCTGATTATGCCTATGCCCATTACAGCCTCGGATTAACTTATTTGCTAAGGGATGAAGAAAATTTAGCTTTAAAAGAATATACTATCTTAAAAAAATTAAACAAGGATTTAGCCGCTAAATTATTTAAAATGATTAACTCTAAAAGCAAATAAATTAATTAAAATTCGCCTTTATTTATAAGTTTTATAAGAGGGGGAAAATTTTTTTCTGGCTGCTTCGCACAATTTAATATAGTCTTCTACGGCTTTATGAAAAGCTTGGATTAATTCATCCACAGTTTTTCCTTCAAAAATTATTAAATCGTCAATTCCTTCTATTTTACTATAAAAAACTTTATCAAGACTGCTAAAATGAATTGAACCGACAAAATCTTTATATAATAAATTATCGTTCATATGATTAATTTTTTATTTTTAAGCTCCTCTTCAATATAATCCAATTGATAAATTTTAAGCTCCCCTTGAGAATCTGGATTATCTAAACTTATAACATATTTATTTTTTTTATTAAAAAAAGATATGCGAGAATTAGAAATATTTTTTTTAACTATTTTTTTATAATTAAAATTATTTAATATTTCTTCTAATTCACTATAACTAAAATCTTTTTGTTTTGATAAAAACCGTTCTAATAATTCTTCAATTTTGTTCATTTCTTAAATTAGGGATAAGCGCTGTTTTTCAATGGCCTCTAAATTCCCTTAAAATGATTTCTACTAATCGACTTGAAGTTCCTCTTTAAAAAATTTCTTATTAAAAATAAGCTTTATTATTAAATTTTTGTTTTTGCGGGTAAATGAATCATAATTTTATAAAGTTATAGTATGTAAACTCAATTCTTTGGGATGATAGGATTTTAAAATATCTTTGTTTTTCTTTTCTCCCAAAATCAAATAAATTACTTCTCGAGCATTTTTTAAAGCTTCATCAAGAGTTTTCCCCTGAGTATAACATTCTTCAAAAAGAAGGCACTCAACAACATAAAATCCATCTTCATCTTTTTCAATAAAAAGAGGAATTTGTAAATTATGATATTTAGTTTTATGAGAGGAAATATAACTTTTCATACTTATATAATAACTCCATTTAATCAAAAAACAACTTATTTTAAAAAAATTTCCACTAATCTTTTAGAAGTTCCTTCATGTTCTTTATAAAGTTCTCTTAATTCTTTTTGGATGGTTTCTAATTTCTTCTCGTCCTTTAAAAGTTTAAGCGCTTCGCAAGCTACTTCTTCCGGAGTAAGTTCTTTCATCATTTCAGGAACAATTTCTTTTTGGGCTAAAATATTCGGTTGAGAAATAAAACCAAAGTTCTGAGCAATTTTTTTTAAAAAAATAGATTTAATATACTTGCCAAAATTTCCTAAATAATCTAAAGCCCCGATTAAACCGATATAAGGAATAATATCGGCCCGATTTAAAGGCAGGATTACCAGCATTGCTTTTCCTAAAACGCCTAATTCTCCTGTTTTTGTGCCCGGAATAGTAATCGCAAAAGAACACCCTTGCATTATTTGATAATGATTTTGGTTGATTATTTCCAGCTTAGTTCCATCTTGACTTAAAATTTGATTGTCTTGACAAATCCCTTTTATCCCTCCTATTTTAAAATCCGGTAAAATTTCTTTTAAAAAAATTTTTTCTTTTTTTAAAAAAGGAGAAATTAAAAGATAAAATTCAGCTTCTTTAAGTTCTTTTTTAATTAATGAAGCTATTTTTAAATAAAAAGGCGCTAAACACTTCACTTCTTTAATTCTGCTTCACGGAAGAAATAAAATTTTTAAACCTTTAAAATCCTGATTACTTTTAAAGTTTTGTAAAAAATCTG
>JACPDS010000057.1:658-23187 GCA_016183885.1 Armatimonadota bacterium | reverse complement strand
CGTTGCGGGCGGTTGCTAACTTAGAAATTTTAGGCGAACGCACCATCCGAATCGACTGCGATGTTATTCAAGCTGACGGAGGCACGCGTACAGCTTCAATCACCGGCTCAATGATTGCGCTTTATCAAATCTGCAATTTCCTGGGGAAAAAAAATATGCTTAATAAAGAAATTATTAAAGAACCTATAGCCGCTATCAGCATTGGGATTATAAATGGAGAAGAATTATTAGATTTAACTTATAAAGAGGATTTTCAAGCTGATGTAGATTCAAATTTAGTAATGACCCAAAGCGGAGAAATTATAGAAATTCAAGGTACAGCCGAAAAAAAACCTTTTTCTAAAAAACAATTAAATAAAATGCTTTCTCTTGGAGAAAAAGGAATTCAAGAATTAATTTTAATGCAGAAAGAAATTTTAAAAATTAATTAAGGTAATAATAGCGCTGTTAGCTGTCAGCTTACATACTTCAAAATACAAGCGAGGTTTAGAAATGAAAACTAAATTAAGTATGATTTATTGGAAGGGTGAAAAATTTTGGGTAGGCAAATTAGTTGAACGTCCAGAGATAATGACGCAGGGAGAAACTTTGGACGAGCTTGAAGAGAATATGAAAGAGGCGTATATATTGATGACAATGGAAGATGTTCCGGAAAAACATAAGATTAAAAAACTTGAATTAGCAGTATGAAAAGGAAAGACCTTATCAGGAGGTTAACTAATGCAGGCTGTATTCTTGTTAGACACGGAAGTAAACACGACTTATATAAAAATTCAGCCACAGGTAAAAAGCAGCCAGTTGCCAGGCATAATGAAATAGACGACCATTTAGCAAAGCATATTTTGAAAGAGTTGACATAACAAGCTGCTCCAGCGAACGACGTAAAACACCACCGCACATGATATTTTTTATACAAGAAAACAGAGTCAAACCTTGCCAGAGATCTCCGAAAACTAAAATTTGAAAAATAAGAATTACGATTTTAAGCCATTTTTTAAATCCTAAAGCGCTAAAAAAAGCATTTTCGGACATCATGTTGACTTTGGTCATAAATTTACTATATTATTTTTCTGAAAATGAAAAAATCTTGACTTTTAATTTCTTTTCTGATTTACTATATTTTATAAATTAATATAACTAATTAAAATTTTGTAGATAACTGGAGGCAAATTAATGACGGATGTAAAAATATTAAAAGTAAATGAAAGTAATTTTAAAAATGAAGTCCTTGAGTCAGAACTGCCCGTATTAGTGGATTTTTGGGCTGATTGGTGCGGACCCTGTAAAATGATGGCTCCGGTAATAGAAACAGTTTCTAAAAATTATCTTGGCAAGGTAAAATTCGCTAAACTTAATACCGATGAAAATCCTGAAACTTCTTATAATTATCAAATTTCATCTATCCCTTCTTTATTGTTATTTAAAAAAGGAGCTGTAGTAGATACACTTATTGGTTATGTTCCTAAGGAAACTTTAATTGATTTTATAACTAAACATATTTAAAAAATATTAGTTAATTTTTTTTAAAAAGAAAAGTTAACATTTTGTCAATAGCTTGCTTAAAACTCCCGAGTGGATTATTGAAGCTTATAATAAATATAAAAAAGGCAAAAAAGACGAAATTCAAAAAGATCTTCTCCCTACTTTACAGGAAATTGAAGCTAAAGGTGGAATAAAAGAAGCGCTTAAAATAAAATTTGATTCAGCTTGTTCTAAGACAGCTTAATTTAAATGAAAACTATAATAAAAATACTTTTTTTTATATCTTTAGTATTTATTGCCGGTTTATTTTCCTGCGCTAAAAATAAAACTTCCCTGCCTCCTAATCAAGTAAATATAGATTTTATGTGGTGGGGAGCTGAATCGGAAACTCTTACTATTAAAGAACTTCTAAATAAATTTTCTCAATTACATCCTCAAATTAAAGTAAATTTTATGTATGTGGAGTGGAATAATTTTTGGGATAAGTTAGACACTAAAATTGCCGCGGGAAAACCTCCGGATGTTTCACGTTTAGTTTGGCAGAAAATTGGAAGATACAATAAACAAAAAGTTTTTTTAAATTTAAAACCATATCTTCCTCAAAAATTTAAAAAAAATTTTTTACCTCTTTTGTGGGAAGCTGTAGAACAAAATGAAGAGGTAATCGGCATCCCTTATGTTACTGGAGCTGGAGTGAATTTGAAAAAATCTGCAGACTGGTTAAAGAAAAAAATAAAATTAAATACGCTGTAGCTTTTGACAAAAATGGCTATCGCCTGCCTATTTTCTTTTATCAAAACGGAGGAAGCTTAACTAATTTAAATTATACTAAGTCAAATCTAAATTCTAAAGAAGTAATTGAAAGCCTTGATTGGCTGGCAAAAATGCATAAAAATGCCTTGGGGATGTTAGATTCAATCACCGGAGCAATAGATAATGACGATGCTTTCGTTCAAGGATTAGCCGCTTTTAATTATGGCGGAATGTGGATGATGAATTATTTTGACAAATATCAAAAAGGAAATTGGGGGGCAACTTATCTGCCTAAAAATAAAGCATCGGCTACTTGTTTTGGAGGAAATTTGCTTACCGCTTATAAAGAAAGCAAACATCCTCAAGAATCATGGGAATTAATTAAGTTTTTGGTGGAACCTGAAAATTTAAAAAAATTTTCGGAAAAAAATATGTTTATTCCCGCCCGGATGGATTTAAAGCCGGATTATAAAAATTTCTCTAAAGAAGCTCAAATTTTTATTAATCAATATAAAACTATTCCAAAACATTTTATTAAAGAAAATATTTCTCCCGCATTTGGAGATTTCTATATAATTTTAGAAGAAGCCTTAGCTCAAATTGTCACCAGCCAAAAAAGTTCTCATGAGGCATCTAAAGAATTAAATAATGAATTTAATAAATTTTTAGGGAGTAAATAAATCTTTAAAAATATAACCCGCCAGTTGAGGATTTTCTCTTAAGCGTCTTAAACAATAAGCATGCCAGTTCCTGCCAAAAGGAACATAAACCCGTAATTTACAGCCGGAATTAATTATTATTTCGCGAAGTCCTTGATCTACTCCTAAGAGCATTTGAAATTCAAATTTACTCTTATCTAAGCTCAACCTCTCAACCAAATTCAAAGCTTCCCAAACCAGCTTTTCATCATGAGTGGCAATGCCTACATAATTTCCATTTCTCAATAAAAGTTCTAAAAGATAGGCATAGTTTTTATTAATAATTTCTTTATCTTTATAAGCAATATCTCTTTTTTCGTTATAAATACCCTTGCATAATCTAATATTAGCCTGAATTTTCATTAAGCCTTTAATATCTTCTAAACTGCGCCGCAGATATGCCTGAATTACAATTCCTAAATTGGAATATATTCCCTGTAAATCATAAAATATATCTAAAGTATCTTCTACGCAGATAGAATCTTCCATATCAATTCTTACAAAATTATTATATTTTTGAGCTTCTTCTAATAAAATCTTAGCATTTTCCCTGCATGAATATTTATCGGTTCTTAAACCTAATTGAGTAAGTTTGACGGAGATATTAGAGTCCAGATTTTTCCCGTAAATTTTAGTTAAGACTGCTTTATAATCTTCTATAGTATTTTTAACTTCTTCTTCATCCTCCGCATGTTCTCCCAATATATCAATGGTTGCGGAAATTTTTTGATCTCTAAAACATCTGATTATATCAATCGCATCTTCTAATTTTTCTCCGGCAATATACCGTTCGGAAAATAGTTTTATTAATGGTTTGGGGACAAAAGGCAGAAGACCTGCAATTAAATTATCATAAAAACTCATAATAATATTATTCTTTATAATTTTTCTTTTACCTTTCAAACAAGGTGATATAATTAAGTTTATAGAAATTTTTTAAAAGATGAAAAAAAATAATCTTATCGCTTATTTATTTATTGCGCCCAGTTTAATAATTTTTTTACTTTTCATGTGGCTGCCTTTGATTTTTACTTTTTTTATTAGTTTTTATGACTGGAAAATTACAGGGAATCCCGAATTTTTAGGATTTAAAAATTATTTTCAAATTTTTAAAGACGGGCTGTTTTTTATAGCTCTTAAGAACACTTTAATTTATACCTTAGGAGTAGTTCCTGTAGGTTTGCTATTATCTTTTTTTTTAGCGATAATATTAAATAAAAACTTAAAAGGGAAAATTATTTTTCGCAGCGTATATTTTTTCCCGGCGGTAGTTTCTTATGTAGTAGTCTCTCTTGCATGGCAATGGATGTATGGAACTGATTTTGGAATTATAAATTCTTTGATTTCCATGTTTTCCGCGTCTCCCGTTAATTGGCTTTCTAATCCTAAAACCGCAATGCTCGCGATTATTATTATGAGTATCTGGAAAAATTTAGGTTATAATATGGTAATATTTTTAGCTGGATTGCAGGGTATTCCCGAATTCACTTATGAAGCGGCAAAAATTGACGGGGTTAACTCCTGGCAGAAATTAATAAAAATCACTTTGCCTTTAATGAAGCCAACTATTTTATTTGTGGTAATCATTGCCATGATTAATTCCTTTAAAGTTTTTGATCAGGTTTTTATTATGACCGGCGGAGGTCCCGGATATAGTTCAATGGTGTTAGTGCATTATATTTACCGCATGGCGTTTCAATTTTCAAAAATGGGATACGCTTGCGCTGTAGGAATAATATTTTTCTTGATAATTTTAATTTTTACTCTTTTTCAATTTAAATTTTTTAAATTAGAAGAAATTCATTAATGAAAAAATATATTGTAAATTTTATAATTTATACTTTTTTAATAATTCTGGCTGTAATTATACTTTTTCCTTTCATCTGGATGCTTTCCACAGCCTTAAAGCCTGCAGAAGAACTCTTTAGTTTGCCGGCGCGAATTATTCCAAAACATTTTGCTTTTGAAAATTTTAAAATTGCCTGGTCTAGCGCTCCTTTTTCCAGATTTTTTATAAATAGTTTAATTGTGGCTCTTAGCGCCACCTTTATTACTTTAATTTTTAGCTCTCTGGCGGGATTTGCTTTCGCTAAATACAATTTTAAAGGGAAGGAATTTTTATTCATATGTTTTTTAGCCACTTTAATGATCCCTTTTCAGGTAATTTTAATTCCTAATTTCATTATTTTAGCGAAATTAAAGCCCACTTGCGCGGAAGCTTTTGGAATTTTTTTAATTCGTCAATATTTATATTCTATTCCTAATGAATTAATGGAATCGGCGAGAATTGACGGCTGTTCTGAATTAAGAATTTATTGGAAGATTATTCTTCCTTTAATGTCTCCGGTTTTAGCGGTAATAACTATTTTTTCTTTTATGTGGAGATGGAATGATTTTATCTGGCCTTTAATTGTGATTGATCAAGAAAAGATGTTTACCTTGCAGTTAGGCTTAGCGCGCTTTAAAGGGGAATACTTTGTAGAGTGGAGCCATATTATGGCTATGGGGATACTCTCTATTATCCCTATTTTATTAATTTTTATTTTTTGTCAAAAATATTTTGTTCAAGGAATCAGTTTAACCGGAAGTAAATAACAAGAAAATTTTATTCATAAAAAAATTATGAGCTTAAAAATTAAAATTTTATTGATTATTTCACTTTTTGCCGTTATTTTTGTAGATTCTTTTATTAAGATGCCGGCTTATGATACAGATACTTTTTGGCATCTTAAAGCCGGCGAATTAATTTCGAAAAATAAAAATTTTCATTTTACGGATAACTATTCCTGCACAGCTAAAGGATTCCCATGGAGAAACTATGAATGGCTAAGTGAAATAATTTTTTATATTACTTATATCAAAGGAAATTTCTTTGCTCTTCAAATTTTAAAATCCATTATAATTATGATAACTTTTTTATTTATCTTTATGGCTGGTTATGAATTCGGCAAAAATTTATTTGTTTCTTGGATTATTACTATTCTTGCCTGTAAGGCTTCTCAGCATGCGTTTACAATTCGACCGCAGATTTTTTCTTTATTGTTTTTTTCAATTTTTTTATTTTTAGCGGTAAAATTTCAAAATTCTTTCAATACAAAAAAATTTCTTTTTATTTTCCCTTTAATAATGTTAATTTGGGCAAATTTTCATGGAGCCTATATTATAGGTTTAATTTATTTTTTAATGCTGATGGTTTTTTATGCCTTAAAAAGAGATTCCGTTAAAGCAAAATCTCTTTTTTTAATTTTTATTCTTTCTTTTTTAGCAGTTTTTATTAATCCCAACACTTATCATGCAATTACTTACTCCTTATATTGGATTAAAGATAACCCCTATACCCGCACCATTGTAGAATTTTTGCCTTTACGGCTTGATATTCATGATTCATATTTTCAATTTTTTCTTGTATTTTCCATACTTTTTATCTTGGGGGTTATTATAAAGAATATTCTTGGGGGGAAATTTGAATTTTTAGATTTTATTTTTTTCTTTCCTTTAATGTATCTGCCTTTAAAATCAAATAGACATCTAAGTATTTTTGTTTTAGGAATATCTCACCTTATTTCCGGAAATTTTAGTTATTCAAGTAAAATTAGCTTTAAATGGAAGCCTTTAAAATTTATCTCCCATGCCGGAAGCGTCATTTTATTTATTTTATCTTTAATTTATTTAGGTAATTTTGTTAAAATAAATTATCCTTTCAATAAATTTATAATGGAAGAAACTTATCCTAAAGATTTAATAGAATTTATTAAAATTAATAAAATTCAAGGGAATGTTTTTAATGATTATGGCTGGGGAGGTTATATTATCTGGAGATGCGGGGAAAATCTAAAAGTTTTTATTGATGGACGAGTAAAACTATTATATCCGGAAAAAAATTATCTTGAATATCTTAAAGTAGTTAATGCTAAGAAAAATTGGGAATCGATCCTTAATAAATATAATATAACGCTTATTATTTTAAAGAAAGAATTTAATTTTTTAGAAATTTTTAAAAAGCTAACCAATAATAATCTATGGGAACTTCTTTATGAAGATGATTTAGCTCTGCTTTATATTAAAAAGGATGTTCAAAATTATAAAATATTGGAAAAATTAAAGGAAAAAAAATTAATTTTTCCAGAAACTTACTCTTTTTTATTATACGAGGGCGTAAAATTAATTAAAGAAAATAAAACTAATGAAGCTTATAAAAAACTAAGAGAAGCTAATTTATTAAATCCTCAATCCGCCCAAATTCATCTTTTTCTCGGTTATATTTATTCAATAAAAAATAAAACTGATGAAGCATTAAAAGAATGGAAAAGAGCCTTAGAATTCGACTCAACTATTCAATCGGCGCATTATAATATCGGAATTTATTATAAAAATAAGGGCATGAAAATTAAAGCTAAAGAAGAATTAAAACAAGAATTAAAAATTAATCCTGATTGGCAGCCTGCTTTAAAATCTTTAAAAGAATTATGAGTTTTAAATTTAAATTTTTCCAAGAAAAATTAGAATTTATCTTAGATGAATCAGGATATTTTTCTATAAAAGATTTAATAAAAAAAATTAATTTGCTTAATAAGATTTCCTTTGAAATAAAGCTAAAAGAAGCTAATTTTACCACTAAAGATTTTGATAAAATTGAAACAAGCATTAAAAAAGAATCGGCTAAAATTAAGATAAGCATTTCTTTTTATAATAATTTAATTAAATTAATTAATAAATTTACTTTAGATTTAAAATCTCCTCAAATAGAAATTTCTCAAAGTATAGTTAATTTATCTCTTCATCCGATTATTGTAAGGGATTTTATTCTTTTCCATGTGAAAAATAAAATTTTAGGGGGAAATTTAAAAGAATTTTTTGAAATGGAGAAAAGCCCATTTTATTTCTATAAATTTGGATGGCAGTCATGGAGTCCGGCTTTTATTATAAATTCTTTTAAGGAATATAAAAATTTAATTTCTTTTCCGCTTAATCATCCGGCGCTTTCTCGAGAAGAATTAATTTCAGTTTATAAAAATAAACATAATTTAGATTTTAATAATCATTCCCTAGCAAGTGAATGGACGGGAGTTTTAAAATATAAAAATAATTATTTAACCTGCGGTTTTCTTACAATGAAAGAACAATTTACTCAAATAGAATTAAAAAAAGAAAAAGAAGATTTTTATTTAGAAGCAAAATCCAGTCCATTAGCTAAAAATCTTCTTCCTGGAGAACATTTGTTTTCAGAAAAACTTTTCTTAGATTTTAGTCCGCTGGCTTTAGCTTTAGAAAACTATGCTGAAAAATCCGCTTGCGAGATGAAAGCCCCGCATAATATTAAGGCTTTAAAAGGCTGGTGCAGCTGGTATTATTATTTTACAAAAGTTGCCCCCCAGGATATTTTTAAAAATTTAAACTTTTTAAGTCATCATCCTGAAATTAAACTTGATTTTATTCAAATTGACGATGGATTTCAGAAAAATTTAGGAGCTTGGGAAGAAAATAAAAAATTTTTCGGGAAATTAAAAGATTTAGCTAAAAAAATTAAGACTTCTAAATTTATGCCGGGAATTTGGATAGCGCCTTTTTTAGTTTCAGAAAATTCTTTAATTTGTAAAAAGCATTTTGATTGGTTAATTAAAGATAACGCCGGAAAGCCGGCTTTAGCAATTTATAACTGGGGGAGAAAAAATTATGGTTTAGACCCTGCTCATCCTGAAGTTCAAAATTATCTGGAAGAACTTTTTAAATATTTTTTAAAAATAGGATTTGAATATTTTAAATTAGACTTTCTTTATGCCGGCGCAATGCCCGGTAATTATTTTAATCAAACTAACCGTATTCAAGCTTATCGAAAAGGAATAGAAATTATTCGAGAAATTTTAAAGGATAAATTTATTCTGGGCTGTGGAGCGCCTCTAGGCGCTTCAATAGGAATATTTAATGCCTGCCGGGTGAGTCCGGATACAGCTTTACACTGGGAAAGCCTTGACCCTTCCGCGCCAAGCGCTTTTAATAGTTTGCGCAATAATATTCTGCGATTATTTATTCATAAGCATTGGTGGATTAATGATCCGGATTGTTTAATTTTAAAAAAAGAGCGTACTAGTTTAACTTCTGAACAATTTAAGGCTATGCATGAAAATATTAAATTAACTCAAGGAATGTTAGTTATAAGTGAAGATTTAACTAAGCTTGGGCTGGAAGAATTAAGTTTAATGAAAAAAATTTTTTATTCTAAGGAGATTCCTTCAATAGCTTTATTAAAAAAATTTGTTCCGGAATATTTTAAATTTATGAAGAAATAAAAGGAGCTTTATCGCAGATAATTTTTCTTTTGCTTTTAACTTTTGGTTTTCCGGGAGAGATTTTAAAAATTCTAGCCGGTATTTATTTAGCAAAAAAGCTTTATAGAACATTTGAGAAAAATTTTTCCTTTTAATTTAGATAACTTTTTGGTATAATTAATATAGATAAATTATTATTTTCATAAAGGAGGAAGATAGAAGTGTCAAAAAAGGTAAGCGTTATTATAGAAAAAGATAAAGAAGGTTTCTATGCCTATTGTCCTGAACTTGAAGGCTGTCACTCTCAAGGCGACACTTTTGAAGAGGTTTTAACGAATATTAAAGAAGCTATTGAATTGTATTTAGAAACTTTAAACAAAGAAGAACGAAACGAGTTGCTTAGCAAAGAAATCTTTAGCACTACTTTAGAGGTAAAAGTTGCCTAAATTGCCAAGATTCACATCCAAAGAGGCGGAATCTATGCTAATTAAAGCCGGATTTAAATTAATCAGAACCAAAGGAAGCCATAAAATATATTTTAAGAAAAATAAAAGGATGATAATTCCTTTTCATGGAAATAAAGTTTTGCATCTTAAAATCACTAAGCAAATTATTAAAACATTATCAGAAATAGACTTATGAATACCGAAGTTTTTGGTTTATTCAAAGATAATTTTTCTTTAAAAGCTTTAATTTTTGTTTATTTCCTTTTATCCCTGGAGAGATTTTAAAAATTCTAGCCGGTATTTATTTAGCAAAGAAATTCTAAAAAACTTTTTAAAAAAAACTCCCCGCTTTTACTTTAGATAGCTTTTTGCTATAATATAATTAGTGTATAAACAAATTCAGCGGCAACCCCTTTGCGGAATTTGTCAAGGAGCTTTTTATTTTGACGGAAAAAATTAGAAATTTTTGCATAATCGCTCATATTGATCACGGTAAATCAACTTTAGCCGACCGCCTGCTTGAATTAACCGGAACAATTGATCCGTCTAAAATGGTAAATCAGGTTCTTGATAAGATGGATCTGGAAAGAGAACGCGGTATAACCATCAAGTCTTCTCCTGTAAGGATACATTATAAATCAAAGGACGGGGAAGATTACATATTAAACCTGATTGACACGCCGGGCCATGTAGATTTCACTTATGAAGTTTCAAGAAGCCTTGTCGCCTGCGAAGGAGCCCTGCTGGTAATAGACGCATCACAGGGAATTGAAGCCCAGACTCTGGCAAATTTTTATCTGGCAAAAGAGCTTAATCTTAAAATCATTCCTGTTATTAATAAAATAGATCTGCCGGCTGCCGATCCTGAAAAAATTAAAAAAGACATAAAAGAACTGCTTGACATTAATCCGGAGGAAGTTCTCTTGATAAGCGCCAAATCAGGGATAGGCGTTGAAGATGTGCTTGAAGCGGTAATTCATAGAATACCTCCGCCCGCAGGCAGAAATAATGAGCCTTTAAAAGCCCTTATATTTGATTCTTATTATAACAATTATAAAGGCGTGGTAGTTGTTTTCAGGGTCATGCAGGGAGAAATAAATGTGGGAGACACAATCAAATTTTTCTCAAACAATAAAACTTTTGAAGTAAATGAACTTGGATTTCTCACTCCCGATATGACTCCCGCAAGCCGTCTTTCAACCGGCGAGGTCGGATATTTAACAGCTCAGATAAAAAACATAAAAGATACAACAATGGGGGATACAGTAACTCTTTCAAAAAATCCAGCCAGCGAACCTTTAGCGGGATATAAGGAAATTAAGCCCATGGTGTTTTGCGGTCTTTATCCCACAGAAAATAAAAATTACACATTACTGCGCGAGGCGCTTGGAAAACTTAAATTAAATGACGCCTCCTTTACTTTTGAAGGCGAAACTTCAAATGCGCTGGGCTACGGCTTCAGATGCGGCTTTTTAGGACTTCTTCATATGGAAATAATACAGGAAAGACTTGAAAGAGAATTTGGAATTGAACTAATAGCAACGGCGCCGAATGTTATTTATCATATTCATAAAAAAGACGGCAGTGTAATCGAGATAGATAACCCCTCCAAATTTCCTTCTGCTTTGGAAATCATTGCCGCTCGAGAACCTTTTGTTAAAGCCGCTCTCTTAACTCCCGCTCAGTTCATCGGTCCGGTAATGGAATTATGCCAGAAAAAAAGAGGGGAGTTTGAAAAGATAGAATATCTTTCCAATGAACGCTCTATAATCCATACCTTACTTCCCTTAAGTGAAATAATCATAGATTTCTTTGATCTTTTAAAATCAAAAACAAAAGGTTATGCCTCTTTAGATTATGATTTTTTCGGCTACAAAGAGTCAAAACTATTAAAAATGGAAATACTATTAAACGGAAAACCTGTGGATGCTTTAAGCTGTATCGTTCATGGAGAAAATGCGCAGGAACTGGCGCAAAAAATTGTAAGCAGGTTAAAAGAGGTCATTCCCAGACAGCAGTATGAACTTCCAGTCCAAGCGGCGCTTGGCGCAAAAATTATAGCAAGAGAAACCATTAAGGCTTTTCGAAAAGATGTTACCAAAAAATGCTACGGCGGCGATATAACCAGAAAAAGGAAACTTCTGGAAAATCAAAAAAAAGGAAAGAAAAGAATGAAGTCCATCGGCAATATTCAAATTCCTCAGGAAGCATTTCTCTATGCCGTAAAGATGTAAAGTCCTTGAAAAAATTGACGCTTGATATAAGGATATAATATAATTTTGGATATATGCAAAAAGAATATTTTGCGCATAGTTTAAAAGATAGACCACTCAAAGAATGGCAAAGGCTTGACGATCATTTAAGAAATGTCGCCAATATTGCGGGAAAGTTTGCCGAATCATTTAAGTCGCATGATTGGGCTTTTAATGCAGCCTGGATCCATGATCTGGGTAAAGCCGATTCAATTTTTCAGGGATACCTGTGCCGCTCAAATGACTTAGATGATTCAGATTATGATAAAGGAAGGATAAATCATTCATCAGCAGGCGCAGCTTTAGCAGAGGAAAATTTTGAAGGGTTTATTGGCTGCATTTTGGCATATCTTATTGCTGGACATCATGCTGGACTTCCCGATTGGCATTCTGCTGATACCGGTAATGCAGCTCTGTCTATCAGGCTCAAAGAAGGTAAAAAAAATCTTGTAAGGATTCGAGAATATGCGGATGAAATATTAAAAACAATCCGTTCAATTTCCCGCCCCCCTTGTTTTGTAAAACCTGATAACTTCCACATATGGGTAAGGATGCTCTATTCATGCCTTGTTGATGCCGACTTTCTTGATACGGAAACATACATGAATCTGGAACAGTCGCAACAGCGTTCAAAATTTCTCTCATTAAATGAACTCAAAACCCTTTTTGATTTATATATGAAAAAATTTACAGGGTCGCCAGCAAGCAAAACAAATATAAACAAAATTAGAAATGAGATTCTTTCCTCTTGCCGGACTGTTGCGTCAGAAAATTCGGGGATTTTTTCTCTGACAGTTCCAACCGGCGGAGGTAAAACACTGTCAAGCATGGCTTTTGCTCTTGAGCATGCAATAAAATACGGCAAATATCGAATTATATATGTCATTCCATATACCAGCATCATTGAGCAAATCGCTGAAATTTTTGGAAAAATATTCGGTTCAGAGAATATTGTGGAGCATCACAGCAATTTTGATTCGGATAAAGAAACACAAAGAATGCGATTGGCTACAGAAAATTGGGATGCACCTATTATCGTCACAACAAATGTCCAGTTTTTTGAATCGCTTTACTCGGCTAAATCAAGCCGCTGCCGCAAACTTCATAACATAATAAACAGTGTGATCATTTTTGACGAATCCCAGTTATTGCCGCCCGAACTTCTTGTTCCTTGCGTCAAAATCATCAACGAACTTTCATCGAATTATGGCGTCACTATCATTCTTTCAACCGCCACTCAGCCGGCTTTGCCAGAACTAAACCAAATTCGTGAAATTATTCCTCCGGAATTCAATCTTTATAATCGTCTCAAGCGGACAGAAATTTATTTTCCGGATGATTTGAATTATCCATCGACTTGGGCAGAAATTGCTGAACAATTGAAGAAGCACGAACAGGTTCTTTGTATTGTTAATACCCGTAAGGATTGTCATGAACTTTATTCCATTATGCCGGAAGACACCATACATCTTTCCGCGCTTATGTGCGGCAAGCACAGGTCGGAAAAAATTTTAGAAATTAAGAACAGGCTGAAGGCAGGAATTCCTATTCGCGTTATAAGCACACAACTTGTTGAGGCAGGAGTTGACATTGATTTTCCGGTAGTCTATAGGGCTATTGGCGGACTTGACTCTATTTCGCAAGCCGCAGGAAGATGTAATCGCGAGGGAAAGGCATCGTGCGGCAAGGTGATAGTATTTATACCACCCAAATCGGCTCCGCCGGGTATTTTATTAAAAGGAGAAAATAAAACCAGAGAGCTTGCAGTAATGCCGGAATTTAAGCCTGATAATCCGGATATGTTTACCCGTTATTTTAAAACTTTTTATAGTTCGATAAATGATACCGGTTATGTAAAACTTCATGAACAACTCATTAAAGACGTTCCAAATATTCAATTTCGTTCTTACTCGGCGAATTTTAAAATTATTGATGATCGTGCCCGAAGTTCTGTAATAGTAAGATATAAAGACAGCGGGCGGTTAATAGAGCGATTGCGCTATACCGGTCCTAATAGAGAAATCATGCGCAAGCTTCAGCGTTATACAATCAATTTATCGGATTGGATGGTGAAAAAGATGAAATGCGATGGTTTGATTGAGGAGATTTATGAAGGCATTTTTGTTCAGGCTTTACCCAAACTTTACAATAATAAAATTGGATTTGATATTTATCGTGAAACTTTACCGGCAGAGGATTTGATTCTTTAGTAAAAAGGAAAGGAGATTTTTATGAGAGGTTTCTGTCTGGAAGTAAAAGGAAATTATGCTTGTTTTACCCGTCCGGAAATGAAAGTTGAGCGTGTCAGCTATGATGTGATTACCCCATCAGCGGCAAGGGCGATTTTCGATTCTATTTTATGGAAACCCGCTATTTTCTGGCAGGTTAAAAAAATTGAGGTTCTTGCTCCTATCCGCTGGGCATCGATCAGGCGAAATGAGGTTGGAAAAACGGCTTCTCAAAGGTCAGAAGGAATTTTTATTGAAGATGACAGGCAGCAACGCGCCGGTCTCATACTGTATGATGTAAAATACAGATTGACGGCTGAGTTCGTTTTTATTCCTCTGGAAAAGCGCTGCAAGGTTTTCAATCCAGTTCCTGAGTGGCTGATTGACAATGAGGAGGCGGAAGAACTTAAAAAAGGCGATATTCGTCCCGATGAAACTGAGGCGAAATATGCCGCAATGTTTGAGCGTCGTGCAAAGAAAGGACAGTGCTTTAATCAGCCTTATTTGGGTTGCCGGGAATTCTCTTGTGAATTTAAATTGGTTAAACCTGAAATTGATCCGTCAAGTACGCCGCTAGAATTATCTGGAAACCGCAATCTTGGATGGATGCTTTACGATCTTGATTTTTCTGACGCAAGGAATATTAAGCCCTTGTTTTATAGAGTTAATATGGTTAGCGGCATCATAATTGTGCCGGATCGCAATTCAGAGGAGGTGATAGGATGATATTACAGGCTTTGAAAGAATACTATGATCGAAAGGCAGCAGATCCGGATAGCGGCATTGCCCCTGAAGGCTTTGAAAGAAAAGAAATACCTTTCATAATTGTAATCAATCCTGATGGGCAATTTGTTAATCTTGAGGATACTCGCCAGCATAGCGGGAAAAGATTGACGGGTAAGGTATTTCTTCTTCCGCGTTCACAAACGCGCACAGGGGGGAAGAGTTATGAAAAAACATTTCTTTTATGGGATCATATTGGTTATTTGTTTGGATATCCTGAAGATGATTTGAAGGCGAGAAAACAGCATAATACATGGCTTAATTATCTTGAGGATTTGCCTGATGAATTAAAACAAGATAAGGGTGTTTCAGCGATAATTGCTTTTTATAAAAATAATGAGGCCAAAAAAATTAAAAACACAGATAAATGGAACGAATGTATAAAATTGCCTTCTTGCAATATGACTTTTCGCTTGGTTGGAGATTCTATTCCTGTTCCTTGTCGTAATAAGGTGCAGGAATATGTAAAAAAACTTGTATCTAATTCTGATATTTCATCAGACAATCAAAATGACAAAAAAATTTTTTCTCGTTGTCTTGTAACAGGAGAATATGGCGAAATAGCAAGAATTCATGGAAGAACTTCTATCAATAAAGATACAAAAAGTCTTGTTTCATTTCAAAAGAATTCAGGGTATGACTCTTATGAAAAAGAGCAGTGTTTTAATGCGCCTGTTTGTAAAGCCAGTGAATTTGCCTATACGACAGCACTGAACACTTTGCTTAAGTCAGGAAAAGGAAGACAACGAATGCTGGTTGGTGATGCAGTAACAGTTTACTGGTCGAAAAAAGAATCTGCTTTTGAAAATCAGTTTGCGGAATTTTTTAGTAATCCGCCAAAAGATGATCCTGACAGAGGCGTAAAATCTGTTGAAAGCCTTTTTAAATCTATTCAAACAGGTGCGTTTTTACCAGAACATAAAAATAATTATTTTTATGTTCTTGGGTTATCTCCAAATTCGGCCCGCATATCTGTCCGTTTCTGGATAGCTGACACTATTTCAGGAATGGCAAGTAAAATTGCACAACATTTTCAAGATTTGCGGATTGTACATAGCCCGAAAGATAAAGATATTTTTTCGCTTTTTAGATTATTAATTTCTGTTGCCGTTCAAGGCAAAGCCGACAACATTCCGCCCAATTTAGCAGGTGACACAATGCGCTCAATTCTAGAAGGGCTTCCATATCCTGCGACACTGCTTCAAGCGGCTGTCCGCCGCAATCGCGCTGAACAAAATATTACATATATTCGCGCCGCGCTCATAAAGGCTTGTATAAACAGGCAAATCAGATATAAAAACAAAAATATAAAGGAGGAACTTAAAATGAGTCTCGATCCCTCAAACACGAATATTGGCTATTGTCTCGGCCGCTTATTCGCGACGCTTGAAAAAATTCAGGAAGAGGCAAATCCCGGCATTAATGCCACAATCCGCGATAAGTTCTATGGAGCCGCTTCAGGAACTCCCATTACAGTCTTTGGAAATCTCATGCGTCTTAAAAATCATCATCTTTCAAAACTTGAAAACACTGGACGCCGTATATATTTTGAAAAGATGCTCTCTAAAATTATTGATGGAGTTGATGCAAAAACAGCTTTTCCGCCTTTCCTCAGCCTTGATGACCAGGGAAGGTTTGCGATTGGCTATTATCATCAGATGCAGAGTTTTTATGCAAAAAAAGAAAAATAAATAAAAAAGGAGAAAATTAAAATGAATAAGCAAATTAAAAATCGTTATGACTTCGTTCTTATCTTCGATGTTCAGGACGGCAATCCGAACGGCGATCCTGATGCCGGAAATCTTCCGCGGATTGACCCCGAAACAGGTAAAGGGTTGGTTACTGATGTTTGCCTGAAAAGAAAAGTCAGAAATTATGTACAGATGACACAACTTGAAAATAATTCTCCCAAAAATGGGTTTAATATTTTTGTTAAGGAGAAGGCTATTTTGAATGTTGAGATAGATGATGGATATAAAGCAGCTGGTATTGATCCTAAGGCGGCCAAGGAATCAGAAAAAAAGAAAGATAAAAGTAAAGAACGCCGAGATGAAATTGCAATAGCACGCAATAAAATGTGCGAACTTTTTTATGATATCCGTACATTTGGAGCTGTCTTATCTACCGGGGCGAATGCTGGCCAGGTTCGGGGGCCAGTTCAGATGACTTTTGGCAGATCTGTTGAGCCAGTGGTAACGCTTGAACATTGCATTACCCGAATGGCTGTTACTAGTGAAGAAGATGCTAAGTCAAAAGAAACAGAAATGGGAAGGAAAAACACCATTCCCTACGGTTTATATGTTTCGCATGGTTTTGTCTCGGCAAATCTCGCAAATCAGACAGGGTTTTCTGAAGAAGATCTCTCGCTTTTCTGGGAGGCATTACAGAACATGTTTGAGCACGACCGCTCTGCCGCTAGAGGACTGATGTCTACGAAAAAACTTATTGTATTCAAGCACGATTCTCCTCTGGGTAAAGCTCCTGCATATAAGCTGTTTGATCTTGTCAAGGTAGAGAAGAAACAGGGTAATTCATGTCCTGCAAGATCGTTTTCTGACTATGAAGTAAAAATTGATAAGGATAACCTTAAGAGCATGGGGATAGATGTAATCGAATATTAAAGGAGTTGATCCAATGCAAAACACCAAAATTGCCTTGTTCAAGGGCAAAAAAATTAGGAAAATACTGCATCAAAACGAGTGGTGGTTTTCGATTGTGGATGTTGTTGAAGTTCTTACCGATAGCGCAAATCCGCGTGATTACTGGTATAAAATGAAAATCCGCGAGAAGGATGAAAGCGGTGTTGAGTTGTCGACAATTTGTCGACAACTCAAACTTGAATCCTCCGATGGCAAGAAATATGAAACTGATTGCGCCGATACGGAAGGCATATTTCGGATTATTCAGTCTATACCCTCACCCAAGGCGGAGCCGTTCAAGCGCTGGCTGGCTAAAGTAGGATATGAACGGGTGCAGGAAATAGAAAATCCTGAGCTTGCTACTAAAAGAACCCGCATACTTTATAAACTTAAAGGCTATAGTGAAGATTGGATTGAAAAACGGATGCGTGGAATTGCGATTCGCGAAGAATTAACCGATGAATGGCAGAATCGAGGCGCAAAAGAAGACAAGGATTATGAGATTTTGACTGCGGAAATATCAAAAGCCGCATTTGGCATAACGCCGTCTGACTACAAGAAGATTAAAGGACTTAAGAGGGAAAATCTCAGGGATCATATGGATGACTTTGAGCTGATTTTTACCATGCTGGGAGAGCGCTCTACAACCGAAATTCATCGCAATGAGAATTCTCTGCATCCTTACCTTGGTGACTGTATAGAAAATTAAAGCGCTCTACAACCGAAATTCATCGCAATGAGGATTCTCAGGGTGTGGGTAAACTAAAATTGGATGCTTATGCCGGAGGAAAAATTGCCGGAGATGCCCGCAAAGCTTTGGAAAAGCGGCTTAAACGGCCGATAGTATCGAAGAAAAATTATTTGGAGGAACCAGAATCACAGAAAAGATTGCCGGGCAAGAAATAAACGTGAACGTTAACGGCGAGTAGTATGTATAAAGAAGATGAATTTTTACAGTTGTCAGCATTGCAGCATTTTGTTTTTTGCAAACGCCAGTGCGCGTTGATTCATATTGAACAATGTTGGATTGAAAATGTATTTACCGCTGAAGGCAGGATTATGCACGAGAATGTTCATAAAGAGCGCGTTAAAAATCTAAAAGATGTTCGTATTGAACTTGGAATGCCTCTGCATTCTTTTGATTTGGGATTAAGCGGTAAAGCCGATGTGGTTGAATTTCATAAATCAGAAGACGGCAAGAAATGGATGTTATTTCCAGTAGAGTATAAACGCGGTAAGCCGAAATTGGATAACAGCGATAAAGTTCAGCTTTGCGCTCAGGCGATATGTCTTGAGGAAATGATGAATATAAAAATACCTTGCGGCGCTTTGTTTTATGGTAAAACTAGACGCAGGTTTAATGTTGTATTTGACGATGTCTTGCGCAAGGAAACAATAGAAACCGCAAATCAACTACATTCTTTTATTGAGGCGGAAAATACTCCAGCCCCGATTCATACCGCTAAATGCGAATCTTGTTCCTTTATTAATGAATGTTTACCAAAGACAGTTGAACGAAAATTTCCGGTAAAAGAATATTTGCTTAAGGAAATATCAAAAGAATGAAAAAATATTTAAACACTTTATTTGTTACCACACAGGGCGCTTATCTTTCCAAAGAAGGCGAAACGGTTGTTGTTTCTATAGAAAAAGAGCCTCGCCTGCAGCTGCCAATACATACAATTTCCGGTATTGTTTGTTTTGGGCAGGTCTCTATGAGCCCGTATCTGATGGGATTCTGCGCGGAAAATAAAGTGGGGGTCAGTTTTTTGACAGAATACGGGCATTTTCTTGCAAGCATTCAAGGCAGAATATCAGGCAATGTTTTGCTCAGGCGCGAGCAATACCGCCGCGCTGATGATATGGAATATTCTTCAGAAATAACTAGATCTATTTTAACAGGAAAAATATCTAATTGCCGCGCCGTATTACAGAGAGCGTTGAGAGACCACTCAGATAAAACAGATACAGAGGCAATAACTAGAGAGTCAATGCGGCTGCGTTCTTCTCTTAATCAAATCCAAAGTATTAATAAATTAGATGAACTTCGCGGCATAGAGGGCGATGCCGCAAACGCTTATTTTGGGGTTTTTGATCATTTAATAGTTGCTCAAAAGAATGACTTTAAATTTGAAAAGAGAACCAGACGTCCGCCATTGGATGAAGTCAACTGTCTTTTATCCTTTTTATACACCCTTTTAATGCATGATGTCCGGTCAGCATTGGAAAGTGTAGGGTTAGATTCCTGTGTTGGATTTTTACACAGGGACAGACCCGGTAGACCAAGTTTGGCATTGGATATTATGGAGGAGTTTCGGCCATTTTTAGCTGACAGACTCGCGCTTTCGCTTATTAACCGCGAACAGATCCGCAAAAAGGGATTTAAAAAGCTGGAATCAGGCGCTGTTTTTATGGATGATAATACCCGCAAAGAAGTTTTAGTGGCTTATCAAAAACGAAAGCAGGAAGAGATAATTCATCCATATTTAAAAGAAAGTGTTTCGGCGGGTTTGTTGTTTTATGTTCAAGCATTGTTGTTAGCGAGACATCTGCGAGGAGATATTGACGGGTATCCTGTTTTTATTTGGAAGTAGAAGTAAAAATAGAAAAAAATTATGTTTGTATTAGTTAGTTATGACGTAAATATAAAAAGTAATGGCGGAGCGCGCCGTTTGCGCAGGGTTGCAAAAACCTGCAAGGATTACGGCCAGAGGGTGCAGTTTTCTGTTTTTGAATGTATTGTTGATCCTGCGCAATGGGCGCTTTTGCGTCAGAAATTAATCAATGAGATTGAACCCGAGAGAGACAGTCTGCGATTTTATTTTCTTGGCTCAAATTGGAAGCATCGTGTCGAACATATTGGCGCCAAAGAAACGATTGACTTGGAGGGACCTTTGATTGTTTGAGAAGTATATGCGAACCATAAGTAATGATAGAAATACGGACAGGTTCGCGCTGTTGCGAAATTATCTTAAAAATATAAGTTTATGAGAGTTATAATTTATATATTTTTTAAAATATATAATATAAAAAACATATTTCGCAAAAACGGTATAGCAACTCTTTGTAATATAAAGAGTTGAGAGTCAAGCAGTCGCGCCCCGCGCGGGCGCGTGGATTGAAACTTTGATAAAGCAAGCGGGGCGAACAACCCCCCGTGTCGCGCCCCGCGCGGGCGCGTGGATTGAAACGGCAATACAGCCGTGTTACAGGCTGCAAATGTTAAAAAATTATACTATAATTCCACATAATAAACTCCTCTCATTTTTTAATAAGCAAACAAATATTAACTAGAGAGGAGTTTATCCCTTTTAAGCAAAATATTTTACCTGAAAGTTTTTATTGACTAGTAGTGATTCTTTATCTTTGTTTATATCTTTTAGATTAAAACAGAAAAAGGGAGCAGATTAAAATGAAAATAATACTTACAGGCGGCGCAGGTTTTATTGGAAGTTGTCTTTTATGGAAGTTAAATCAAAAAGGAATATCCGATGTATTAGTTGTAGACCATTTTGGAAATTCATCTAAATGGAAAAATCTAATTGGCAAAAAATTTAAAGATTATATAGAAAAAGATGATTTTTTAGAATTAATCCTTACTAACAAAATAAGTAAGAATATAAATATGATAATACATTTTGGAGCCTGTACTTCTACTACAGAACAAGATGCTTCATATTTGATTAAAAACAATTATCTTTACTCTCAAGAGTTAGTTAAATGGGCTCAGCTTAGAAAGATTCGATTTTCTTATGCAAGTTCTGCGGCTACTTATGGTAAAGGTGATGAAGGATATAAAGATACAGATGAAAGCGCTTTAAGGCTTAAGCCTCTTAACGCTTATGGTTTTTCAAAATATTTATTCGATCTTTGGTTAATTAAAAATAAGTTATACGATAAAGTTACAGGTTTTAAATTTTTTAACGTGTTTGGTCCAAATGAATATCATAAAGGAGAGATGCAAAGTCTTATTTCTAAATCATTAAAAAAAATAATTTCAGAAGGCAAAATTAGATTATTTAAATCTTATAATAAAGAATATAATTCAGGTGAACAAAAGAGAGATTTTATATATATAAAAGATGCGCTTGACATAATTTATTATTTTATTGAACATCCAAATAAAAAAGGCATATTTAATTTGGGAACAGGAAAAGCTCATACATGGAATCAATTAGTTTATGCTATATTTTCCGCTTTGGATATGAAGCCTAAAATAGAATATATAGATATGCCGGAAGGACTTAAAGATAATTATCAGTATTATACTCAAGCAAACCTTATAAAATTAAGAAAAGCAGGCTGTAAACATAAATTTTTTGATTTTAACAAGGCAGTAGAAGATTGCATAATGTATTTAAAAGATGCTTTATATCTATGAAAATAAGATTGATGTGGGTATATAAGATATAGATTAAATTTTTTAAATTTATTTTGAGGTGTAATGATTAATAGAAAAGAAGTAAATTCTCTGAAATATCAAAAACTTAAAGGTCTTTCATAGAAGCAGTTGAGTGAGCATCTGTGAAAAAGTGGAATGAATCAGGAAGCGATTTACTGCATTACAAAAGGGCTGCTTGCAAGCTAATTTAGTGTCCCTGCTGGTGTTCAATTTCTTTTTGCATCCTTTTAATTGCTTCATTGGTAAATATTCGTTCATGACCTACACGCTGAAGAATGCCCATCATCTTATCTAATACTGTCAATACTTCTTCTTTTGACTGCTTAATTTCTTTTCTAACTTGTTTAAACTGTTCATCATGGTCAAAAAGTTTTTCTACAATTGGATCGCTATTCATATCTATTCTCCTTTATCCACAATAATGATTAATATTTCTATTTTCTGTATAAATAAATCCTCTAATTTTGAAAGAGTATTATAAAACTAATTGCAAGGCCAATTGTGAGATTTCCAGCGACCTATTTTATTCATCTAAAATCTATACGAAACTTATTCGTCCTATTGACAAAAAAATATTTTG
>JACPDS010000057.1:0-638 GCA_016183885.1 Armatimonadota bacterium | reverse complement strand
AGTACTAATAATTTAGTTTTTGAGATAAAAATAATGAAGAGAAAAAAAGAAAAATATATAAATTTAGGAGATCTGGAACTTCGGATCATGGGTTTTATTTGGGAAAAAATCGAACCTTGTTCAGTAGCGGATATTCATCAAAAATTATATTCCGATAATAAATTGGCCTATACAACTATTATGACAGTTATGGGAAATCTCTATCAAAAAGGAGTTTTGGAACGGGTAAAAGAAGGAAAGGCGTATTTATACAAAGCAAAAATAAAAAAAGATGATATTATCTTTAGCCTTACCAATCGAATATCAAGAAGCCTTTTTAATAATAAAATACCGGATTTTTTTTCCTCTTTTCTTAGAACACAAAAGGAATTAAATCCCGAGGAAATTAATACTTTAAAAAAAATTCTTGAAAAATATGAAAGAGATTCCGAAATAAAATGATTGATTTTTTAATTATATTCTTTAAAAAACTCGTTTATCTTAATATTAATCTCCTATTTTCAATTGCTATGGCATTATTGGTAATTAAGATTGGTAAAATTAAGCACCCTAAAGTAAAATATGTAATCTGGGGAATGATTATTTTCCGCTTCTTTTATGATATACTTATATATAGCCCAAATTCTAAAATACCATCT
>JACPDS010000061.1 GCA_016183885.1 Armatimonadota bacterium | reverse complement strand
TTAGACGAGCCGACTTCAGGAGTAGATCCTATCAGCAGGAAACAATTCTGGGAAATTATTCAAAATCAAGCTAAAAGCGGCGTTACTATTCTTGTTACCACGCATTATTTAGAAGAAGCTAATTATTGCAGCCGTTTAGCTTTAATATATAAAGGGAAAATTATCGCCCTGAATACGCCCGGCGAACTTAAAAATAATTTTCCTAAAACTGTGCTGCGCCTAAAAGTAAAAAATTTAGTGGAAATAATTGAAATTTTAAAAGATAATCCTCATTTTATAAATATTTCTATCTGGCAAGGAGCTTTGCAGATTATTTTAAAAGAAGAAAATTCTCAAAATGCGCTTGAAAAAATCTTAAAAGAAAAACAAATCATTCCGATGGAATTAAAAAAAACATCTCCGAGCCTGGAAGATGTTTTTGTATATTTAGTTAATCAATCCGATGAACTTTAAACGTTTGAAAGCAATCGCCGGAAAAGAATTTATTCATATCCTGCGCGATCCGCGCAGTTTAGGTTTTGCCCTGATTGTTCCTATTTTTTTAATGTTTATTTACGGCTATGCTTTATCTTTAGATATTGATCATATTCCCATCTCCGTAATCGATTATAATAAAACAAAAATATCTTTGGATTTCATAGATAAATTTAAAAATTCTAAATATTTTAAAATTACCTATCTAAATAATTATCAAGAATTATTTAGATTAATTGATCGAGGAATTTGTCAGGAAGGGATTATTATCCCCGCGAATTTCACTAAAAAAATAAAAAATGGAAATTCCGCTTATGTGCAGATTATATTGGATGGCAGCGATCCTAATTTAGCCACAACCGCTTTAGGTTATACCCGGGCTATAAATGAAATTTTTTCTCAAGAAGCGCTAAACAATAATTTAACCATCCCCATTGATCCTCAAGTTAGAATCTGGTTTAATCCGCAATTAAAAAGTAAAAATTTTATTATCCCCGGATTAATTGCCATGATTATGGCTATTTTATCTTCACTGCTTACTTCTTTAACTATTTCCAGGGAATGGGAAAACGGAACAATGGAGCTTTTAATTTCCACCCCGATTAAATCTCAAGAAATAATTTTAGGGAAATTAATCCCTTATTTTTTTATAGGATTTATTGATGCTATGACTATTGTTTTAATAGGCAGACTAATTTTTCAAGTCCCGCTTAAAGGAAGTTTGCCTTTACTTTTGGTAGTTACTTCCATATTTTTAGTTGGCGTGTTGACTTACGGGATTATGATCTCAATTATTACAAAAAACCAAATGCTCTCTACCCAAATAGCATTTATGAGCACTTATCTTCCAATTATGATTTTATCCGGATTTATTTATCCAATCTATAATATGCCTCATATCCTTCAATCTATTACCTATATAGTCCCGGCGCGTTATTTTATTACCTGTTTAAAGGCAATTTACTTAAAAGCTATCGGCATAGAATCAATTTATTTAGAAGTAATTTTACTTATAGTTTTTAGTTTCGCATATTTTATAAAAAAAGAACTTCTGCAGACTTTAAGAGAGCCGCGCCGGCGCTTTATGATATTGGTTATGCCAATACTTCAGCTTTTAATATTCGGCTATGCCACGGTAATCGAGGTTACCAATATCCCCACGGCGGTTTACGATTCGGCTAAAAGTCCGCAAAGCCGGGAAATTATTTCAAAATTCAGCGCTTCAAATTATTTTAAAATAAAATATTATATTAATTCTTTTGATGAAATGAATAAATTAATTAACCATGAAAAGGTAATTGCGGTTATAAGAATAAATCCTGATTTTAGCAAAAAGATTAAAATTAAAAAGACCGCCGCACTTCAAATTATAATTGACGGAACAAATTCGGTTACCGCCACAATGGTGGGGAATTATGCCGGGAGAATTCTTAATCAAATTTCAAGAGAAATAATTTTCAAAGAATTTGGAAAAAGTACGCTCATTAATTTAGAAGAAAGAGCTTTATTTAATCCTCAATTAGAAAGCAGATTTTTTTATATCCCGGCTTTAATCGGCCTTTTAGTCATGATGCTTGGTTTAAGCTTAACAGCTATGTCAATAGTGCATGAAAAAGAAAGAGGAACCTTGGAACAAATTATTGTCAGTCCAATTAAACCTTATGAGTTTATCTTGGGAAAAACACTGCCTTTTGTAGGAATTATTTTTGTCTGCACCGCTCTGCAAGTGATTATAAGCGTACTTTGGTTTAAAATTCCCTTCAGGGGCAATTTAATTTTATTTTTACTAGCGATCTTCTTATTTTCATTAAGCAGTTTAGGAATAGGAATCTTTATTTCCACAATTTCTAAAACCCAGCAGGAAGCGATCGTTACTTCATTTTTCTTTAATTTACCATCGATTTTATTGTCAGGATTCATCTTCCCGATTAACAATATGCCAAAAGCGATTCAATATTTAACTTATATAATTCCCCTGCGTTATTTTTTAATAATTTCAAGAAATTCTTTTTTAAAAGGAGGCTCATGGAGAATTTTATGGAAAGAACTTTTAACATTAGCTATTATTGGGATATTAATTTTAACTTTCAGCGCGTTAAAATTTAAAAAGAGATTGGAATAAATTAGAATATACAGACGCCAAATTTTTTATTTATTTTTTATCATTTCATCAATCGTAACAAATTCATAACCTTTATGTTTCAGGTATTCAATAATTTGAGGGAGAATTTCTAAAGTCTGCTCAACTCCATCGTGGAATAAAATAATGCCTCCATTTTCAATTTGATTAAGTACGCGTTCTTTAATATTTTTTCCCCGGGGATTAGTATAATCATGAGAATTATCTGTCCAGAGAACCATAATATAGCCTAAAGCTTCAGCAGTTCTAGCCACTTCATCGTCATAATCTCCTCCGGGAGGGCGGAAAAGATGAGGAGGTTGATGAATAATATCTTTAAGCACATCGCCGCAAGCTTTAATTTCAATGGCAATAATTTCTTCAGGAATCTTTGTTAAATTAACATGATGATAAGTATGATTCCCCACATTATGTCCTGCCTTAATCTCTGCTTTCACAAGTTCCGGATATTTTTCCGCCATTTTACCTGTAAGAAAGAAAGTAGCTTTAAGATTATATTTATTTAAAATTTCCAACAATTTTGGCGTATAATCTGGATGCGGTCCATCATCAAAGGTAAGCGCCACTTGTTTTTTTAAAGGATTGCCCTGAATTAATTTATAATATTTAATTCCTCTTTCTAATTCAAAACGATGTTGAGCAAGAATTTCTAAAACAGCCTTATCTACTTCTCTTTTAGCTCTTTCCCAATATTTATTAGCTGGATTTCTTTTTTTATGAACCGCAAGCAGTGATTTTTCAAAAGAAAAAAACTTATAAGAAGAGGTCTCATTAGCATATACTATTTTAAAGTAAATATTTTGGCAGCTTAAAATTAAAAAAATAAAAAATAAAATATTAAAAACTATATAAAAATAAAATTTATTTATATATTTATTATTCATAATCTTAATTTAGTTATATATTTAAACTACTTCGATTTTATTTTTTAATTATTTTAACGATGAGGTCATAATATAATCATTATATTCCTCCATACTATGACAATTAATGCACATATCCATCTTCCCTTCGCCTTCAATTTTTCCATTCGATAAATACTTTGCCCAGAACCAATCTCCTCTCTGAGGATTATATCCCTTTAGCTTATACATAACTGTAATAGCCATTAATTTCTTGTCGGGGGAGTAGTTTTCTTTTGCCACAATGGCTCCTTCAGGCAATATTCCCTTTTTTTCTGTAATAGCCATATAAGCAGAATCATTAACATAAGTTGTTAATAAAGCGCCATGAGGTTCTTTCCCTTTATAAAAAGCTCCTTTGCCGGGCCACATCTTCCATTTCTTCGCATAATCCATCTTTTTTAAGTAATCCCAAATATCTCTTCCGGAGGCTCGTATAAACATAGTCTTTTCCTTTGACGCTTCCGTTTTATATTGAGCTAAAACAATTCCATATAATATAAGGTTCACACATAATAATATTAAAATAATTATTATTGACTTTTTCATAAATATTTCTCCTTTTTTATTTTTTATTATAGAAAATTTTAAATTCCGATATTTTAGCGGCTTATTATAAATCGTACTATTAAAAATAATGATATATAGACAAGCACCTCCTTTACGAATCTTAAATTTGGTAGCCCCAGGGGAATTCGAATCCCCGTTACCGCCGTGAGAGGGCGGCGTCCTAAGCCGCTAGACGATGGGGCCGCTTTAATTTATTAAAAAATTAAATTCTTTAAATTTATAACAATTCCTTTAATATTTATTTGTCATTCATCCGCCCCGCCCCGACGCAATGTCTTTTATAAAAAAAAGGATTTTAATAAAATTTATAAAATTATTACATATTTATACGAAAATATATAAATTTATAATTTTTTATGGAAGAAAATAAAATTATTCAAAATGTAGAAGTTGAAGCTATACCTGCCCAAACTTCTTATATACCTCAAGTTAAAAGGCCGGAAGAAAGCATAAACCGCATGCTCCTTCTTTTAGAGTCAATTAGCCGAGTAGATAAACTTTATACTGATTTAGCTGAAGTGCTTTATATTATGATATGTCCGATTATCCAAGAAATTCAAGCCGATGCCGGATATGTATTTTTAAAAGAAGGCGAAACGGATATTTTAAGCCTTAAAACAACTTTTGGAGAAATAAATTTAAGTAGAAATATTAAAGTTAAGCTTGGAGAAGAAGGCGTTGGCAAAAGAGCTTTAGCTTCAGAACCAACAATACTGCATGGATCTGATATTTATAAAGTTATTGATAAAAAAATTCTTAAACTTTTAGAGTGGAATCCCGGTTCTTTAATTTCTATTCCGATTGTTTCCGAAAATCAAATTTTAGGAATTATAGAATCTGTTAAACATGATGATAAATCTCCTTTTACCACTGAACAATTACATTTTACAAGAATTATGGCAAACTATTTTGGTTCTATTATAATTGAACACGAACTATTTTATAAGATGAAAGAAAAAGTAAAGCAAGCCACAAAAGATTTAAGAGATGCTAACTCTAAATTAAAGTTTATGTTTCAAGAAGCTAAAGAACGTTCTTTAAGGGATGGGCTTACCCATCTTTATAACCACTCTTATTTTTTTGATTTTTTAGAACGAGAAATAGAAAAATCAAAACGTCAAGGAGAAAAATATGGCACAGGAGTATTAATTTTATGCGATATAGATCATTTTAAAAAATTTAACGATACTTATGGACATCAAGTGGGCGATATGGTTTTAATGCATGTAGCGAAAATTTTTCAAGAAAATTCTCGTAAAATAGACTGCGCTGCCCGTTATGGAGGAGAAGAGTTTGCTTTGCTTCTCCCTCAAACTCCTTTTAAAGGAGGACAAACTATCGCCGAACGTTTGCGCCAGTCAATTGAAAATAGCATCTTAAAAGCAAGCGATGAATTATCGGTTAAAATCACTATTAGCGTCGGTGTAAGCTGCTATCCTACCTGCGGTTCTAAGGGCAGTGACATTGTAGAAGCGGCTGATCAATGTCTTTACAAAGCTAAAGAAAGCGGAAGAAATAGAGTAATAGTATGCTCAGAATGTAATTGCCAAGAAAAGTAAAAAAAATATTTTTTATATAAATTTTTTCAATATGTCGAATCTTAAAAGAAAAAATAACACTGATTTTAATCAATCCTATAATGTGATTGATACTAGAAAAAAAAATAAATCACCGTTAACTAAAAAATCTAAAATAAAGGAACTTGCGAAATATTCCAAAGATCCGAAAGTTCTTGAGAAATTAGCCAAAGATAAAGATAAAGAAGTAAAAAGGTTGGTAGCTTCAAATCTAAACACGCCCTCCGGCATTCTTGAAAAATTAGCTGAAGACAAAGATAAAGCCAATATTATGTGTGAAGTGTCCATAAAAGAGAGAGTAGCCGGCAATCTTAATACCCCGCCCTATATACTTGAGAAATTAGCCAAAGATAAAGATAAAGAAGTAAGAAGATTGGTAGCTTCAAATCCAAACACGCCGTCCGGCATTCTTGAAAAATTAGCTGAAAGCACAGATCCTTTCTTTAGAGGATATGTGGCTGGAAACCCTAATACTCATCCCAATATTCTTAAAAAATTAGCTGAAGATAAAGATAAAAATGTTAAAAATGATGCGGAAAAAATTTTAAAAAATAAAAGCTGATTAATTTATACCCAAAGAGCAAACCCGCCATCGGCTATAGAAGATAAAAAATCAATTTGAGTGCCGTATTCATCTACAATAGGGAGAAGATCTTCTTTGCAAAAACCAAGAGTTTCAGAAAGATTCCCGCAAGCTATAAATTTTACTCCTCTTTCTTTGGCAACTTTCAGCCATTCCTGCAATGTAAGACTTTGATTTTCTTTCCAGCATTTATTTAAAAAATAAGGCGAAAGTCCAAAAAAATTATGTTGAGTCATAGGAAGATGTTTTATCCCTCCATGATTAAAGAAAGCCATAAGTTTCCTGAAAAATCCTTTGATTTTACTTTTATGAAACATTTGGTCTTTTCTTATAATATTTAGTCCCCACCAGGAAAAAAATATCACCACTTCAAAACCAAAAGAAGCTCCTACGACTGCTAAATTAAGAGCCGCAAAAGCTTTATCAAAATCACCGCTAAACATAAAGAAAGTGATCTTTTTTTTAACCGGGATAACTTCCTCTTCCTCTTCTTCTTGGGCTATTGGCGCTGGAGGTTGTTGTTCTTTTCCTTCTTCTTGAGTAAGAAAATTCCTAACATTTAAAATATCTACTCCTTTAGTTTGTTCCGGTTGTTGTGAGGATGTTTGGGCTTGAACTTCCTCTACTTTTTCCCTTTCTTTAATTTCGTTTTCTTTGAGTGTTTTTTCTTGAGATTCTTCCATTAATAAAAACTCCTTCCTTTAATTTTTTACGCTAGATTTAAATTTGACTCCAGCCTGCGCCATCATATTTCC
>JACPDS010000060.1:6516-16712 GCA_016183885.1 Armatimonadota bacterium | reverse complement strand
AAAAATCAAATTTTCTCTCAAACAATTCTTCTTTAAAATAAAAATATATAATTTCAGGTAATGTTTTAGGGAAAATATCGTGTCCCACCCAGTTAGCATCAGAATCGGACGGCTGTTTACTATCCCAAAGTAATTTTATATATTCAGGCTTTTGCTTAAGCAAGCAGTAAGCGCCTATTGCAAAAATAATTTCTAAAAGGTTATTGTATTTAAACTGCATTTCTACATAATCCTTTATATCCTCTTCAATCTTTTTTGCTTTTTGAAGCTGGCCTTTTGAAAAATATGGTTCTAGAATATTCTTAAGTTCTTCAAATTTTTCTAGCCATTTGTCTAATTTTTCTTTTGAATCTAAGTCGTTTTCACAATCTAATAAATTTTTTATCATTTTGTTTGGATTGTTTTTTTCGTTCAATTGATTGTGTTTTGCAAAATCCGTTTCAAAAATTAAATACCCATAGCCAGATATTCTTCCTTTATTATATGAAGGTATAAGGATGCCATCTACTAAAGAAAAAACAAGATTTTTAAAAAAAGCTGTTTGGCTGCGAGAAACAATAAATCTAATTGAAGAGAAAAAATATTTATCAAATAGTTTTAAATATGATAAATCAAATTTTCCGCGTTTCTGTCTAAGTTTATTAAAAACAATACTAATATACCAATGAATTGAAGCGGCATACATTGAAGAATCTTGCCGTTCTACAGCGGTTATCGTAGTTTCTGAAAGAAGCTCTAATAAATACTCAACAAACAATTCATTATTCGGTATTGAAACGATATCCTCCAGCAACCTATTCAATTTGTATGTGGCAGATCTGCTTATATCTTCATTTTTTATTTCTATTGCTGCTCGGTATATTCTAACAAATTGATTTACTGCTGTCGAAAAAGTAATAAGATATTCATCTGGATTGAAGGCTAATTTTAAACTTGCTTCTTTTGGATCTTCATTGTAAAGCTGTAAAAATTTTTGAGCATAAATCATCTGTTCGAATCTTTTGGGGTTATTTTTTTGAATTTCAAAAAATTTTTTAATAATATCCTTGATACTTTTTAATTCTTGCACTACCATTTTATTTTTGTTTATCTGTTTCGTGGCAAAAACCAAAATATCTCCAGCCCCCTCAAGAGATTCTACAAAATTTAATTGCCCCTTATTAATATCTTTACATTCAAAAAAATTTTGCGCGCTAACAAAAAGCTCTTCCAATATAAATTTAATACTTGAGAGATACTTTTTTATCTTTCTGATAAAATAAAATAGTAAATATACGATATGGATAAATCCAACAAACATTATCCATGCGAATATTTTCCACATTATGGATGATGGACTATCTTTAATCAAAAATTTTAATACTATTACAAGAATAATATTAAACATCAAAAATAGAGGTAATTGTTTAATTTCTCTTTCTTGTAAAAATCGTTTTACTATTACTTCCGATTGATATCGTTCAGAAATTCTAGTTATAATATCAACGCTAATCGGAACAGCGAGTGCAAAAATTGCTATATAAAAAGCAGCGATATCTCCTAAAAAACTAGGGGAGGGTATAAATTTGGACAAGAAACCACATATGCTATTAATAAGATTGCAAACAGCTTCTATCATTTTCCATACCCTTCCACGATCGCGATTTCGTCAGTAGTGAGGTCGTATAATTTATAAACCATTTCATCAATCTGCCGCTCGTATGCTTTTACTTTTGCCTGCTTGGCGGGATTTTGCGAATAATCTTCGCCTTTGGTGATAGCAAGAATCTTGTCAACGATAGTAACAAATGGTTTTTGTTCTTCGGTTGACATCTTTTTTATGGGCAATTTCTTCAGATCGTCCGGATAAAAGCCTATTTGACTTCTGCGAACACTGTTTAAGCAGTAACTGCCAAATTTAGAATTAAGAATTGCTAACAAGTATTTTAAATCAAATTCACTTGACTTTTTTTCGAGTTCTTTTCTGAATGAGGCAACATTATTGACCGCAAAATCTTTTTTAATGCTTCCATAGATACTCTTATTATTAACTTTGTTCAAATCCTCCCAAAGAACGGAAACAGTAATACTATGATTGCAAAATAAATTAGTATCATCAAAGATTGCACCTGTCATTCCGCCCATCATTATTTTTTTCGACAAATATAATTCTGGGAAGGTGGGTCTAACTAGCTTTTTAGGGCTCCTATCAGTTCCCCATTCAAGATATTTAACTTGCTCGATCACGTATCTACCGATCCATTTTCCTTCGATATATGCTTTTGGATGAATTTTGTCCTTTACATCTGAAATCAGATCTTCTTTTTTAAATTCGCCCTTCCAATATCTTTCATCGCTACTTGGTCTTAATCCATAACTCACATAACATATTTCGCCCCAATCAACAATATTTGTTAAATTGCCAATTTTTTTGTTTTCTGTTTCTATTTTAAAAACATATTCGCCAACTTCCTTTTGAGGCTTCGAGAAAAGAATTATGAAGTTTTCAAAAGCGGGATAATGTTTAATTTTTCGAGGTATATGTTTTGGGTTATTATCATTTTTTATTTCAATAATAATATTTCTTACTGCCGCTTCAAAAACTTTTATTTCATTTAAAAAATCCACCCTGTTTATCATAGCATTTTCTAAAAAATACTTATGCGATTTTATGGCATACTTAGAAGACATATAAGCATCAGGGACAATAAATTCTAAAACACCATTTTTTCTCAATAGATTATATCCTCTTTCAATAAAAACAACATATAAATCCCACTTTTCCCAAAGTGTCTGGTAATTGTTCGATTGTTTAATTGCGTGTCTTTGTTCTTTTATTTCTGGACTATCAGCACGAACATACGGCGGATTTGCAATTACCACATCAAATCCGCCTTTTTCTTGAAAGACCTCCGAAAAATGCAGTTTCCACAAGAAAAACGGCTTTGTGTTGGCATTTTTGTATTCCTCAAGCCGCGCTAATGATTCTTTTTTATTCTGTTCTCTTAATGTAGCTTCAATAAGCGTCCATTCCCAACGGCTGATTTTTTCTTTGATTGCTGATTTTGCCTGTTTATCTGACGTATTAAAAAATTCTTTATGCAGGTCTTTAATATTTTGCAGAATCGTATCCGTATCGTCAAATTCCAATTTCATCATCTCGTATTTCTTTTCATCGAGAGTTATAGATTTATTTATTTCATTTTTAATATATTGTTTGGTATTAAACAATTCATTTTCAAGACGCAATAATTCTAGAGGTCTTTCTTTTTTATTTTTTTTATTCCAATCTTTTTGCCATGATGGATTTTGAGCATAAAAAATTAGTATTTTTTTGTGAATTTCTTCTTCCCGTTTTTTCAGCTCAGTAATTTTGTTATCATCAAATTTAACCTTAAGTTTCGACTTTAATAAATCTTCGTCAAAAAGTTTTATGCCCTCAAATTCTTCCAATAAGCTGTTCCCCTGCATAATTTTATAATCAAGATTAGGCAATGGTTTTATTTCTTCCACATCTTCCTCGTCAACAACAAGCGAGAGCCATAAGCGGAGTTTCGCGATTTCAACAGCGCCCGGGTCTATGTCCACGCCGTAAAGGCAATTCTGGATTGCTTGCCGCTTGAAGTGATAGGGTGAAAGCGATTCACCCTCACCCCTGCCCTCTCCCCTCAAAAGTGATAGGGTGAACGCGATTCACCCTCACCCCTGCCCTCTCCCCTCAAGGGAGAGGGAGAAAGATAGGGCGTGAGAGCGTTTCGCGCCCGGATTATTTCGTTTATCATTCCCACAAGAAACGCGCCTGAGCCGACCGCCGGGTCGCATACCCGAATATTTTTTAATTTTTCGTCTATTAGTTTAGCGTTATCTTTTATACTTTCAGGCATTCTTATCTTCTTATATTTTCCATTATATTCCGAGTTTTCTTCTTTTTTTGCAATAGCAAGTTTATCATGTTCAATCGCCAATTCGCCGTGACGAATGAATGTTTCAATCTCTTGTTTTAAAGGTATGGAATTTTTCGCTTTACTTAGAATATAGCGCCCCGAAGTTACATCGGGGCGGCTACCATTTTGCGCTTCATTGCCAGATTCAGGAGAAAGTTCAGCCGCCAAATAATTAATTAAACTTTCTTGGCACATATAGTGAACAATTTCGCGGGGTGTGTAATAAGAGCCCTTGGATTTTCTGTCTTTTACTTCCAAGAGATTTTCAAAAACCTTGCCGAGCATTTCAGGGTCGATAGCCACTTCTTTTTCCAACGGCTCGTCCTCTTTTACCGTAAAATTATATCTGTCAAAAACATCTAAAATTCCAGTTCCTAGATCGCCTTCTTTTGTTTTCTCGTTATTTGAAAATAATTCATCAGGGAATATAATATCCGTACATTCCCAATCATAATTATTAATCGGGTCAAACAAACCGCCGTTTAAAAACGGTATTCGGCAATTAAAAGGCTCGTAAATTGATTCTTTGCCTCTGTTGTCAACAGCCAGCGCTTTATAAAATAACGGTTCCATAATATCATTAAAAAAGTTTTTATAAGCGGCTATTTCTTTGTTAAATAATTTTCTTAAAAAATTCTTTGGTCCCGCGCCCCATAACCCGCCTTGTTTTACGCCAAGCCAGCCCTTTTTCTGCAGGAAATAAAGAAATACAATTTGTCCAAGCAGTTTTTTAGCGAAATTAATCGAGTCAACATTTTTTTCTTTAAAGTCGGCGGCAACGACTGAATCCTTGGCAATAATTTTTTCAAGCTCTTCCGTTGTTTTTAAAAACAGTTCTTTATATTTTCCAAAAAATTCTTTTGTAACTATTTCTATATTGAAAGCGTTTTCCAAATCCGAAAGTTTAGGATTTTTTTGAATGTTTTGCAATATAGGCAATAATTGCTTTTTGGCGGTATGGCTGTTTTCGTTTTTACCGACAAGAAAAGACCATCGGCGCGCGGGAGTAAATTCTCCTTCCGCTTTTATTTTGCCAGCCGGAGTTTCTACAAGTTTATACTCCATTTTAACAAGCGAAAAACGCCAGTCGTCTGGGTTTGGAGATACAAAAGCGACTAAAGCCGCATCTTTCATTTTTCCGCCGCGGCTTCCGTTAAGGTACCAAGCAATAAAATTTCTTTGAGCAGTTCGGGCTCTTTCAAGAGAGGTTTCTTTTTTTAATCCTACAATTAAAACATCTACTTCATTATCAAGATTATCAACATATTTGCCGACTCTATACAGGGTATTAACATATGGCTTATAAGGATCGGGTATAAATGGACCGCTATATGGATGTTCTTTGAGTATTTCAATATTATTTAATAGGTTTTTTATAAAATAAACAAATTTTTCCTTCTCAAAAGAATTTTGAAAGGTTTCTTCTATAATTTTTTGAGCTAATTGTTTATCCATAAAATGCTTTACAATCCCAAAAATTCTGCTATAATATAGTTGGGAATCACGATGAGAGGTTATCCAAAGGGCTTTGTCCCTCGGCAATACCTCTCTTTATTTTTTCGACCGCTTTTTATACTCCAATTTATGTTTTAGATTGTTCATAAAAACCATATGAGAACTAAATTTTCTAAATAATGAAGAAAATTTGTGTCTGTTGGGTATCATTAATTTTAATATTTTATCCTGCTTAATTAAATAATCCACTAAACAATAGAAATCGCCGTCTCCGGTAACTATTAACGCCTTATCATAATTGCCGTATTGAATCATCACGTGCAGTACTAATTCGGCGTCAACATTGCCCTTAACGGTTTCATTGGGCAATATAAGCGTCGGTTTGAAAACTAGAATATAGCCATATTCCTGCAGGGTAGTGTATAAATCTTGATTTTTCCATATATAACCGATAAATAAAAATGCTTTGCTAACTTTGTATTTATCTCTTAAATATCTTCTGAATCGATAAAAATCTAAATTCCAGCCCTGATCGCGAATTGCTAAATTTAGATTCTGACTATCTATAAAAGCGTAATTATTTTCTTTTTTCTTTTTCATAAAATCAATCCTCAGTCAAGTATTCCGACAAAATGACCTCTCTTGGACCATAAGTTTGAGCAGAGCTTTCCGCTATAGTTTCTTTAAAAAATTCAGACGCTATGTTGGTTCGTAAAATTCCTAAAAGTTTTAACGGATTAACGCCTTTTTTTAGTTCTTCTGCAAATTTTTCTTTGAGTGTCTTTGAAGTTTGTTTTGGCAGTCCGCCTTCTTCTAATTCTTTTATTACGCTTCTTATATATTCCTCGTCATCTTCGGTAAAACCCTTAAAATGTTTAATCTCGTTTGCCTTTAATATACGAACAACATAAGAGGCGCTGTCTCTTCCTCCTCTTAATTTTGCATCTGGCATATCGTCAATGGTCGCAAATTCAAATTCTTTTTTATTTTTATCCAACAATTCGTAAAAATCTTTGCCGAGTTTTTCTCTTATATCTTCCGCTTTTGACTCAAATATTTTAGCGGCTGAAAAAAAATCTAATTCGCTTGAAATTTTTTTATCGGAGATATAAAATTTCTGCAGTTTACCCTTGCGGAAATAAGTAATCAGCGCGCCGTTATTTGGAGGATATTTTTTCGCGCTTCTTGCTTTCTTTGGTATTTTTTTGATTTTATCAAACAATTCCAAGTCATTATCGCGGATATCGCGAATAACCTCTAAATATTTTAACTCGCTTTCTTCTTCCTCCCCTTCGCCGGTAATTGTCTGTTTAGATGTTAAGCGCGTGAAAAGTTCGAATGACTCTATTGGTTCGCCGTCTGTAAGCAGCATAGCATCTGTTCCGAGCATTGAAATAAAAGAATGAATTTTAGCTTCGGCGGCTTCTTTGAGTTTAATTTGGTCGTTTGACTGCTTTGTCGGAAAAAAATTATACGAATAAATAGTGTCAAATTTTGTGTCAACACGGTTAATGCGCCCCACTCTCTGCATAAGGCGGGTCGGGTTCCAAGGAATATCATAATTTATGACAACATTGGAGCGGTGAAGATTTACGCCTTCGGATAAAACCTCAGTAGATATAAGTATCCGGTAATCATCCTTTGGGAAGCGGGCTTTGGCGTCAAAATTTTCAATAATCTTTTGTTTGGCCGCGGCGCTTGAAGCGCCCGAAAAGGCAAGCGCTTCGCCCTTAAAATGCTCCTCAAGATTTTTTTCAAGATACTGCGCGGTTTCTTTTGATTCGGTAAAAACGATTATTTTATTTTCTTTAAAAATTTTTTCGGATTTTAATTGAGCGATAAATTTTAAAAGTTTAGGGTCGCGGTTTATAGTTTTCCACATTTTATCAATACTCTTGAATATTTCTAAATCATGTTCCAAATTATTTTTAAATTCTTTGCTGAAATCTGCGGCATTATATTTTTGAGCTTTGTCTTCTTCAATTAAGCTTTCAATTTCTTCGTAATTTCCTTCTTCCAATAATTCAAAAATTTTATTAATATATTTTTTGCTCATATAAACATCGCCTTTTTCAAACTCCTGCAAAAAATGTTCGTATGAATTGATAAATCTTCTGATTGACTCTTTAAAAGCGTAGAAACTGCTTTCAAGGCGCTTAATTAAAATAATTTCCATCAATTTGCCCATATTTTCTTGAGCTAATCTTTCGGGCTGTTTAATTTTTTCGCCTGTATAATAAAGCAAGGGTGTATAACGAACATACTTAAGTTTTTGCGCGATTAATTCTATAGTAGCATTAAATATTCTGTCTTCATTATCATCTAATTCATAAAATACAGGTTTGGGATCGGCGACTTCCGGAAATTTTAATTTTTGATTTTTTAAATCATCCGCAAAATAGCGCTCAATTTCCGAGCGCGTTCTTCTGACCATAAGATGTTTAAGAACTTTTTCCCTTATTTCTTTGGCATTTTCCTTTGTGATGCTAATAAATCTTGAGTAATCGCGCTGGCGGTCTAAATTTTTTAATCTGCCTTCTAAATGCGAGAAAAATCTTTCCAAATCCGGCATTCCCGGAATTGTACTTTTTTTGACTTTCTGGAAAAGTTTAATTTGGGCAAGTATATCTTTGGGGCGATTATTTAACGGCGTTGCCGTTACAAGTATAACCCGCTTGCCGCGGCAAATCTGCGCGAGTTTTTCATAGGTAATGTTGCTTTCCGTTCTAAAACGGTGAGATTCGTCTATAAAAACATTTTGATATTTATCTGTTCCTCTGGCAATTATTTTATCTAGCTGTCCCCATGATTCGAAATCGGCATGTTCTTTAAAATCAGAAAAAACATTGGGCCAAGAGCCGGGATTTTCTTTATCCAAAAGTATCGGGGGAGCGATAACAAGATGTCTGCCTTTAAGCTGTTGAGCCAGCATTGCCGAAATATAAGTTTTGCCTAGACCAACGACATCGGACACAAACACGCCGCCATATTGTTCAAGCTTGCTTTTTGCGTCTTTTACGGCTTCGCTTTGATATTCTAAATCTAAAAAATTTTCGGGCAAATATTTATCGCGAATATCCTGCAAGTCAATATTTATCTTCTCTTTGAAATATTCATATAGAAACTTAAGATATAATTCATAAGGAGTAACTGTATCATTCAGCCAAGTTTTTGTTCTGATAGTTTCGATATACTTTTCTTTTAAATCAACAGAATTTTCCCATAACTCGTTGAATTTTTTTAAAGCAAAATCGTAATCCGATTTGTTTTTAAGCTCGACATTGAATTCAAGATTTTCTTTAAATCCGGCAAGGGTGAAATTGCTTGAGCCGGTTATAATTCTGCCGACATCGCGGTCGCCTTCGGCAAAACTCATAATATAAAGTTTTGCGTGAATATTTTCCGCAGGATAGGCTTTTATTTCTAATTTGCCGCTTTTAAGCCATTCAAGAAATTTATATACGCCTTCTTCTGTCTTGGCATTATCTTCAGAGTTATCCATCTCGGATTCAAGACTTTCAGAAAATTTTTCTTTGGCTTCGGCATAAGAAAATTCTAAATTCTGCTGCGACAGAGGCATTTGAGATTTTTGTATTAGATTAAAAGTTTCTCTGTTCGCGCTTATTCCGACAAGAATTCTTATTTTTTCCGTATTTTCAAGCGATTTATATACGGCGAAAAATCCGCTTGTGTAGAAATAACCCACTAAAACATCGAAAAATCGGGTGTCTTTTATAAGAACATTAAATCTGTCTAAAAGATTTTTGTTCCCTTCGTTTGTGATAAATGTTAAATCGGTATGCATAATTAACTTACCTCATTAAATCATCAATGCCGACGCTTAATGCGTCAACGATTTTTTTGACGGTTTCAACGCGCGGATGAGGCGCAATTTAAAATTAGTATATGAAATTTTTAGCCTTTCGTCAATCTAAAAATTGCTTTAAATAATACTTATTGAACCTTGAAAACAATTTGCCCAAAATTGAAACCCCTACAAATTAAACCCCTAGCCTTTTTGGACCTCCCCCGCCGCGCGGAGTCACGCCCCCTCACCCTTACGGGGCCGTACAAAAAGTCAAATTTAAAATATTTATAGGCTATATTCTGTCTATTTATTCTACATACAGGAAACATAAGGGATGTAGGGGTCGGATTTATCCGACCCGCTTTATTAACCTTGCTAGCCTTAAGCGGGCTCAATAAATTGAGCCCCTACAACCCTACCCCGCTTGTAGCAGGGCAATAAATTAAGTAAGATGTATGGACTTTTTGGATCTCCCCCATTTTTAAAATTTTTAAAAAAATAATCGAAATTAAAGAGGAATTATTAAATTAAAAGAAAAATATAAAAACAAAGTAAATTAAGTTTAAAAGGAGGATTAAAAATGTCTGTTCAAGCTTATATTTTAATTGAAACTGAACCGGGGAAAGTAAAAATTTTAGTCGATGAATTAGCTAAAATAAAAGAATTAACTTCCGCTTGCGGAATAACCGGCCCTTTTGATATTATTGCTTATGTGGAAGCTAAAGATATTGACAATCTTGGAGAAATAGTAGTTAAAAAAATTCAAACTCTTAAAGGGGTAAGAAAAACTATGTCTTGCCTTTGCACCTACCGTTGTCCTAAATGCAAATAATTTTTTATCTTTTGCCGTGAATTATCATAAATTTTAGCCTCTTAGCCGATTATTTTTTTATAAAAAAATTATTCCAGCTTCTCGGAGCCGGCTTCCGCTTTTTTATTTTTAAAATAAGCTTGGATAATTTTTCCAGCTAAGGGAGAGGCAATACTTACTCCAAATCCGCCGGATTGTT
>JACPDS010000060.1:0-6502 GCA_016183885.1 Armatimonadota bacterium | reverse complement strand
GATTGTTCAAAAAAAACCGTTGCCACAATCTCGTGATTTTTTTAAGGAGCAAAACAAGTAAACCATGTATGATTTCTCCCATAAGGATTACCAGAAGCAGGAAAATTTTCCACTGTCCCTGTTTTTCCGGCTATTTCCACTCCAGATTGATTTAATGCCGCGGCAGTTCCGTAAATGACCGCGCCTCTCATTCCTTTTTTTATTATTTTTAAATATTTTTCATCTACAGGTATTTTTCTAATTAAAACCGGATAATTCTCTAAGACTTTTCTGCCTTGAAAATTAATAATTTTCTTTACTAAAAAGGGTTTATAAAGATAACCTCCATTAGCCACGCTTTGGGTAATTAAAGCTAATTGAAGAGGAGTTACTTCTAAATATCCTTGTCCGATAGCGGTATTTACTGTATCGCCGGGATACCATTTTTCTTTAATTTGTTTTTCTTTCCATATTTCATTAGGGAATAAACCTGAAATTTCGCCTCTTAAATCTATTCCCGTTTTTTCCCCTAATCCAAAAGCTCTAGCATAATATTCCATTTTATTGATTCCCAACTTTTCTCCCAGCTGATAAAATACCACATCGCAGGATTTAGCAATTGCGTCTTCAAAAGAAATATTTCCATGTCCTCCTCTTACAAAACAATTAAAAGGAGAATTTCCTAAATAATAAACGCCTTTGCAGTAAAAAAAAGAATCTGCTTTGCAAATTCCCTCTTGTAAAGCCGATGAAGCCGTAATTAATTTAAAAGTTGAACCGCAGGGAAAAGCCGCGGATATTGCTCGATTAAGTAAAGGATAAAAATTATTTTGAATTAAATCTTGATATTCTTTGTTAGAAATTCCTTTAACAAATAAATTAGGGTTAAAAGAAGGTAAACTGGATAAAGCTAAAATTTCCCCGCTTTTGGCGTCTAAAACTATTATTACTCCAGCGCTGTTTATTCCATGTTCTTTAAGTTCTCTTAATTTTTCTTTTAAGGCTTTTTCGCAAATCTTCTGCAGTTCTAAATCAATCGTTAAAAAAAGATTATCTCCCTGCTTAGGTTCTTCCTCTCTTAGATTAGCCACAATTTTACCTGAAACATCCACCTGCATAATTTGAGCTCCCGATTCTCCCCTTAAATAACTATCATAATATTCTTCTATCCCCAATTTTCCTATTTGTTCTCCCAAAAAACTTCGAGGATTTAATTTTAATTCTTCTAAATTCATTTCTCCCAAATAACCAAGAGTATGAGCGGCTAAATTATTATAAACATAAACTCTTAAAGGCTGAACTTGCAAATGCAGACCCGGTAAATCTCCCATAAATTCTGAAAGTTTGATTGAAGATTTAAAATCTAAATTATCTTTAATTTTAATAATTTCCGCTTTAACAAATTGTTTTAATATTTTTTTAACCTGTTTTTGATTAAGATTAATTAAAGAAGTTAATTTATTGATTAAAAAAGAAATATTTTCTACCTCTAAAGGATATAAAAATAAAGAGAAACTAGGCGAATTGGCGGCTAAAATTTTTAAATTTCGATCATAAATAATTCCTCGGGGAGCAGTTAAAGGAATTTTATGCAGCATATTTAATTGAGCTTGATTTTGATAATAATCTCCTTTAATTATTTGTATAAAAAATAATCTCCCTGAAAGTAAAATAAATAAAATAATTATTAAAAATTTTAAAAAAAATAATTTTCTTTCCATATAATTTAAAATAAAATTTCTTTTTTCTTGAAAATTAATGAAAAAATATAATAAACAGGAAAAACAAAAATTAAATTAATTATTAATAAATAAGGAAGATAATAAAAATTAAAGAGAGAAATTTTTTTAAAATTATAAAGTAAAAATAAATTTAAGCTAAAATAAATTAAAGTTCCCAAAATAGCGGCAAAAATTATAATTAAAGTCTGAGGGAAAAATCTCTCTTTAATCGAGCCGATTAAAAATCCGCAAAATCCATAACTTAAAGTAAAAATTCCCAACGGTTCGCCTAAAATCATTCCTTGAATAACGCCTAATAATAATCCGCTTAAAAATCCCCGCAAACTGCCTTCTTTAAAAGATAAAATAATAATTATCAAAAGGGAAATTTGAGGAGGAACAACAAAATAATAAGCCAGGACAGTCCCCTCTAAAATTAAACTTAAAATAAAAATCAATAAAATAATTAAAAAACGCATTATTTATGCCTTACTTAGCAATAACTAAAACAAAATTTAATCTCCCAAAGTCAGAAGCCGGCTTAACTTCAACGCTTTTAAATAATGCTTGATCTTTGCTTAAAATATGAATTACCTCCCCTATTAATTCTCCTTCCGGAAAATATTCGCTTAACGAGGAGGTGAAGACTTTCTCGCCAATTTTAATTTTTGATAAATTATCAATATATTTTATTATGCAGGTGTTTCTTCCGGTCCCATAAAGAATTCCCATCGCCCCATTTTCTAAAATTACCGGCAGAACGCTCCTCTCATCCAAAATTAATCTTACCTTTGAACTATAAGGAAAAACTTTAATAACTTTTCCTGCCGCGCCGCCGCCTGAAGAGATTACGGCCATATTCTCTTTAACTCCATTTATTTCTCCTTTATTAATAATCACCCAATTAAACCAGAGCTCGGGTGAACGAAAAATGACTGAAGAGACAATACTTTTATTATATTTATCCTCTATATGAAGATTTAAAATCTTTTTAAGTTCCGCATTTTCTCTGGCTAAATAATTTAATTTACTATTTATTATTTTTAAATTTTGATTTTCTATTTTTAAATCTTCATTTCTTTCCCTTATAATAAAAAAGCTAAAAAAGTTTTCCAGCGGATATAAAAAAACAGATGAAAAATAATCAAAATTAAAATTTATTATTTTAGTCTGCAAAGGAATTAAAAGAAAAATAAAAAAAATAATTAATAAAAAAAAAGTTAGGTTTTTTAATTTAAAATTCATTATTTAAAAAAATTTTAGTTAACTTTTTACTTTTAAAAATTAAATCCATTCCCCAAACCACATTTAAAAGCGGGTCGCGGGATAAAATACATTTTACTCCCGTTTCTTTAGCAATGTACCGATCTAAATCTTTTAACAATCCTCCTCCGCCTGTTAAAACAATCCCCGAATTAACAATATCGGTTATCAATTCAGGAGGAGTGGCTTCTAAAGTAAATTTTATCACTCGCAGAATCTCTTTTAAAATATCTTCAAAAACTTCGCAAATTTCATTATTGGAAATCTCTAACATTTTAGGAAGTCCGCTATTAAGATCTCTGCCTTTAATAATCATTTTTTTTACTTCTTCGGCGGGATAAACCTGCCCCAGGTAAATTTTAATTTCTTCGGCGCTGCGATTTCCGACCAATAAATTATATTTCTTCTTAACAAAATTTATTATAGCTTCATCCATTTCATCGCCAGCCATTTTACCGGTATTTTGAATTACAATCCCTCCTAAGGAAATTACAGCGGCTTCAATAGTGCCTCCTCCAATATCCACAATCATTGAACCATGGGCTTCTAAAACCGGAAGATTGCTTCCTAAGGCAGCCGCTAAAGATTGTTCTATTAAATAAACCGAACGCGCCCCTCCTAAACGACAAGCTTCAATTACCGCCCTCTTTTCTACGGGAGTCGCGTCGGAATGGATTCCAATCATTACTCGGGGTTTAAATAATTTTTGATTCCTAAGCCTGTAAATAAGAAATCCGATTAATTCTTTGGCAATTTCAAAATTATTAATTATTCCGTCTTTCAAAGGACGAATCACGCGAATATTTTTAGGAACCCGTCCTGACATTAATTTAGCTTCTGAACCAACGGCAATTATCTTATTGTCCTGATCAACAGCCACATAGGATGGTTCTCTAAATCTTATTCCTCTATCGCATACTATAACAGGAGTATTGGAAGTGCCTAAATCTATTCCAACATCAAGAGAAAAATTTTTTAATATTCCGTCAATTATCAAGGACATAACTAAAATTTTTTATCCCAGGCGCTTTCATTGCCTGCTTCATCTTCCGCATAAATTTTAATAAAATTGGGTTTTTCTTTAAATTTAAATTTAATTAAAAAATCTTCTTCATTGCTGTCCCATAAACCATCTGCCGGCAAAGCTGAAATTTCATCTTGATTATTAATTTTAAAAAATACCGATTTAATATTTAATAATTTGCTTTTTGCTTTTCCTTTTATAATCAATTCATTATTTTCTAAGGATACCAATATACCTTTTAATTCCGGTGGAGTATTGCAAATTATCAAGGGCTTGGAAATTATTTGAAATTTTAAACTTTGATTATTTTCATCGGTATAGTCATAACTTATTAACTTTAAATAATATTCCCCATCGGGGACTTTCATGGTTTCCCATAAAAATTCTTCCTGATATAATTCTGATTTTTTTTCTTTTAATTCTTTTTTAAATTTTGCTTTCAAATTTAAAATTATAGGCTCCCAATTAAGTTCTTCTTTTTTCTTGTAATAAAGCTCAAAAGCCAAATTATCAAAATCAGCGTCTTGAACTTCCCATTTTAAATTTACTTTATCTTTAAAAATATTTATTCCATCGGGATTAATAAATTTTAAACGGGGGGGAAATTTTAAATTTTTATAAAAAAATTTAATTTGATATAAAGTGGGAGTTTCATCTTCGTCTAAAGCGGCCAATTTAGCTTTAATCTGCAGAAATCTAGCCTGAGGACTGGCAATTTTTTCCCCTTGTTTATTGGTATATTCTCTTGACCAATCACTCCAGCTTGAATCAATTAAAGGAGTATTCCCAGAACGAGTTTGCAAAATCACATTGGTATTTTTTTCTGAAGATGCATTAAAAGATATATTCCCAAATTTAGATTCCATTCCTAAATCCAGAATATTTGAAAAAAACAAACCTTCCCGGGAAAATTTAGATTTAATTTTAATTAATTTATTGGGATTAAGCGTGGCGACTAATAAATCTTCTCCAAATGGCAAAATTCCTATCACCCCTGTAGCTTTAAAATCATATAATCGTATTAATTCTTCATTTTCTAAAATTTTATATAATTTGCCTTTTTGAAAACTTCCCGCTAAAATACCGTCTTTAACTTTGGTTAAACATAAATTTAACTTATTATAAAACTTAAATTTCTTGGTTTTTTTAGAAATTAAATTTAATTTATATATATTTCCCCCCGCGGAAATATATAAATTTTCTTTGTCCGGCAGTATTGTTTCAATATCATCAGGAAAAGTGGAAAAAATAGCTCCAAATTCACCTTGAGAATTAACTTTATAAATAACTCCTCGATCCGATGTAGCGGCATACAAATTCCCGGAAGAATCAAAAATTAAATTATTGATATGCTCTTCTTTTAAATCGCAAAATAAAAAAATTAATTCTTTAGAATTAATTTTATAAATTCTGCCCGGAAGACCTGTGCCTATAAAAATATTATCATTAGAATCTAACGCTAAAGACCAGAGATAATTTTCTTTAAATTGATGTGAAAAAGCAATTTCCCCCTGGGGCGTAATTTTATAAAATTTACCTTTTGGCAGGGTAAGAGCTAAAAGATTGCCTTTTAAATCTATTTTTAAAGCGCTAATAATTAATTCAGGAAGTTTAATAAAATCTTTAAATCTGCCTTGGGAATCAATTTTATATATCTTTCCTTCAAAATCGGAAAAATAAATTAAATTATGTTTTAAGTCGCTGACAACATTGTTGATAAAGCCTTCTTTCAAAGTAAATATTACTTCATCTTTGGGAGCTAAACTCAGCATGCCATATTCATTAATAGAAGTTCCGATAAAATCTCCTTCTAGAAAATCAGAAAGATTATTTAAAGCCAAACTTTTAGATTCAAAAATATTTTCGGTTTGTTTTTCCTCTTCACTCTTCCCTTTGCCGGGTGAATCAACTTTGGAAGAAGTAAAAAATATATCTAAATTAGAAGAAACTTTATTTTCTTTATTATCTTTAATGTCTTCTTTTATTTCTAAATTAATTACTTTCCATCCCGAAACAATCCAGGGAGTTGTAATAATTTCAGTATATGTTTCTTTATCATAATCCACTAAAGTAGTCGGCAGGGAATCTAAAATATTTCTAAAAAAATTAGGAAGATGAATTAAACGTTCACCTTTTATAATAATATCATCTCGAGGCAAAACTAATTTAACAATCAAATCATTTTGTTTTTCGCTATAGGTTAAATTCTTTAAAATTTGAGAAACTTCAAAAATTTTAGGTTTTTCTAAAAAAAGATTTTTTCTTAATTCATCATAATCTGTTCCGCCTGAAACAGCTAATTTAATCCAGCCCTTTTTTAAATTAAAGGGAACTTGAAATTTTACTTCTTTATTTAAGACTTTTCCGTTATAAGGTTTAAGAGCGATTTGCAGATTTAATTTATCTCCGGGCTTAACTTGATCTTTATCAACGCTTATTTTTTCTATTTTAGCGGTAAGATTTTTTTTAATTATTTCTAAGTTAATAGCAATATGTTTAATTTTTAATTTCTCAA
>JACPDS010000059.1 GCA_016183885.1 Armatimonadota bacterium | reverse complement strand
AATCAATATTTTGACTCTGGTCATCCACAGCTAGAATTTTAACTTTTTCTTTCATTAATGCACTCCTCTTTTAATTCTTTCCCGCTCCTATTTTAATTTCAATTTGCCTTAAGGCAAATTATTAAATAAGGTAATGGGATCCCGACTTTACGTCGGGAAATTATCCAAAATATTCATAAGCCTGTTTGGCTATTTTGATAATATCCCTAAATTCTATTTCCACTGCGCCTTTTATAAAATAAGCTAAAAATTCAATATTTCCTTTAGGGCCTTTTAATGGCGAATAAGTAAGATCTTTTAAAGACAAATTATATTTCTTGGCTTGAAGAACTACTTTTTCTAAAACTTCTTGATGGATTAAATTGTCTCTAACTACTCCTTTTTTAGTTTTCCCTTTTGGGGCTTCAAATTGAGGCTTTATCAAAGCAATTATTTCTCCGTCTTGAATTAAAAAATCTGCTAATACAGGCCATATTTTTTCCAAACTAATAAAAGACAAATCTAAAGTAATTAAGTCAAGGCATTCGGGAATTAAAGCCTTATTTATTTTTCTAAGATTAGTCCCCTCCAGATTAACTACTCTTGGGTCCTGCCTTAGACGCCAGTTTAATTGTCCGTATCCAACATCTATGGCATAAACTTTTTTTGCTTCAAATTTAAGCAAACAATCGGTAAAACCGCCGGCGCTTGCGCCGGCATCTAAAACTATTTTCCCTTTTAAATTAATTTTGAAATAGTTTATGGCTTTTTCTAATTTTAATCCTCCCCGGCTGACATATTTTAATTTTTCTTTTAAGCGCAAATTAACATTTTCTTTAAATAAACTTCCCGGTTTAATAATTTTTTTTTCTTCTACATATACTAATCCCTGCATAATTAAACTCTGGGCCTGGGCTCTGGAATCCACTAAATTTCTTTTTAATATCAATTGATCTAATCTAATTTTTTGAATTTTCCCATAATTTAACATTATTTTCAATTATTCTATCTGTAAAAAATTCTTGGCAAACTTAAAAATCCCATCGGCGGTTAAATTATATTTTTCCCGCAATAGACTGGGATGACCGTGTTCGATAAATTGATCTGGCAAAGCTAAATTTCTTATTTCTAAAATTAAATTCGTTTCTTGAAAAAATTCTAATACCGCGCTTCCAAATCCTCCCTGTCTTACATTTTCCTCAATAGTAATTACTTTTTTAATCTTAGAAGCTAATTTAAAAATTAATTTTTTATCTAAAGGTTTAACAAATCGTGAATTTAAAACAGCCGCTTCTATCCCTAAAGAAGCTAGTTTTTCAGCCGCTAAAAATGATGGATAAACCATATTTTTAATTTTTTATCCAGTTTTACTCCCACGCCCTTACTGCGAGGATAACGAATCACTACAGGCTGATTATAACTTAAAGCGCTTTTCAACATATGTCTTAGTTCATTTTCATCTTTAGGAGCCATTAGAATTAAATTAGGAATTATTCTTAAATAGGAAATATCAAAGTTTCCATGATGGGTAGGTCCATCTTCTCCTACAATTCCCGCCCGGTCTAAAATAAAAACCACGCTTAAATTTTGCAAAGCCACATCGTGAATTATCTGATCGAAAGCTCTTTGCAAAAAAGTAGAATAAATTGCTACTATCGGTTTAAATCCTTCTGCCGATAATGCGGCGGCAAAGGTTACAGCATGTTGTTCCGCTATTCCAACATCAACGAATCTGCTCGGGAAAAGTCTGCTGAATTCTACTAACCCGGTTCCATCGGGCATAGCCGCGGTAATAGCGATAATTTTTTGATCTTCTTTAGCTAATTCTATTAAAGTATCTCCAAAAATTTTAGTATAAGTTGGAATAGAACTTTTCTCTGTTTCTCCAGTTTCAATATCAAATGGCATAGCTCCATGAAATTTGGTAGAATTCTCTTCGGCTGGAAGGTATCCCTTGCCTTTTTTAGTAAGCAAATGAATTAAGCGAGGACCTTTAATTAATTTAATCTTTTCAAAAACTTCGCACATTAAATTTAGATTATGCCCGTCAAAAGGGCCTAGATACGTAAAACCTAAAGCTTCAAATAATACTCCCGGAACCAGCAGGAAAGTTAAATGACTTTCAATAATTCTAGCGGTTTGAAAAACTTTTTTGCCTATAGCGGGTATATTTTTTAATAAATTCTGGAGTTCTTTTCTAGCTTTTACAAAACGGGGTTCGATTCTTAATTTGCTTAAGTAAGCCGCCAAAGCGCCTACATTTTTAGAAATAGACATTTCATTATCATTTAAAACCACTATTAAATCCGCTTCAGAATGACCGGCATTATTTAAAGCTTCAAAAGCCATTCCTCCCGTAAGGGCTCCATCTCCAATTACAGCTACAACATTATGAGTTAATTTATTTAAATCTCTAGATTTAACAAATCCTAAAGCGGCGGAAATTGAAGTACTGCTATGTCCTGTTCCGAAAATATCGTAAACGCTTTCTTTCCTTTTGGGAAATCCGCTTAATCCGCCAAATTGACGAATATTTTTAAATTCTTCTTTTCTGCCGGTAACAATTTTATGAGCGTAAGCTTGATGCCCTACATCCCAAATAATTTTATCATTCGGAGCATTAAAAATATAGTGTATTGCCAAAGTAATTTCTACTACTCCTAAACTTGAAGCTAAATGACCGCCGGTTTTAGAAATAGTATTAACAATTAAATCTCTAATTTCAAAAGCCAATTCCTGCAATTCTTCTTTAGTTATTTTCTTTAAATCAAGCGGAGTGTTAATTTTATCTAAAATATTTTTCATCTTTAAAACTTTCTATTCAATAAAAATACCGCTAACTCTCTTAAAGGTCGAGCGGAAGTATTAAAACTTTTTAATTCCATTATAGCATTATTAGTAATATCTTTGGCTTTTTTAAAAGAATCAGAAACTCCATAAAGTTTAGGATAAGTAATATTATTAGAAGTTTCCGCATCTAATAAATCGTCAATAATTTGATAAACTAAACCGATATTTTGGGCATAATTGGTAAGTTTTCTTAATTTTAATGAATTTGCATCGGATAAAATTGCCCCAATCCTCACTGCCGCTTGAATTAAAGCTCCGGTTTTATGATTATGAATATATTGAAGATCGGTATCTTCCATAGTTTGAGCCCGATGATTAAGCGAAATATCCAGCGCTTGTCCTCCAATCATTCCTGAAAATCCTGTAGCATCGGCTAATTCTTGAATTGCCCGCAAAACATTTTTTATTTTAATTCCCTTAATCTTAAAATTATCGCTTGCCAATTTAAAAGCATAAGTTAATAAAGCATCCCCGGCTAATAAAGCCAGAGATTCACCATAAACTTTATGTAAAGCAGGTTTGCCGCGGCGAAAATCATCGTTATCCATACTCGGCAGATCGTCATGAATTAAGGAAAAATTATGAATCAATTCAAGTGCGCAAGCGGCAGGAATAACTGAAAGATAATTTCCTCCAACAGATTCAGCGGCGGCAATTAATAAAATAGAACGAAATCTCTTCCCTCCTCCTAAAATACTATATTGCATTGCTTCTCTTAAAGTTTTTGAAATGCAGGAAGGAATTTCTAAATATTCTTTTAAGGTTTGATTAACTGCTTTAACTCTTTCGTTTAAATATTTTTTAAAATCCATTTTATACTTTTTAAGAAGTAAAATCTGTCAATTCTAATTGATTTTCTTTTTCAATTAATTTTTTTATTTTTATTTCCGCATCTTTTAATTTTAAAGCGCAATATGAAGACAATTCCATGCCTTCCTCAAAATTTTTTAAAGATTCATCCAAAGTAAGTTCCCCTTTTTCCAACATCTCAATAATTTCTTCAAGACGCTTTAGCGATTTTTCATAACTTAAATTGGAAATTTCTTTCTTCATATATATTGAACCTCCTATTTCATAAGTTCTTTAATTTCACAAATTACCTTTCCGTCTTTTAATAAAATCTTTAATAAATCTTTCTCTTTTAATTCTTCTATGCTTTTAATTATTTTCTCCTGAGGCAGTTTTAAAGCAAGTGCGTAACCGCGGTTTAAAATATTTAAAGGACTTAAAGCTTTAAGATGATTTAATAAATAACTTAATTTATTAGTATATTCAGTTATATTTTTATTAATTAAAAATTTTAATTCTTTAATTAGATTATCTAAATCTAAAGATAAATTTTGAACTAATAAATACGGGTCTTTAAGAATCCCTTTATTTTGAATTAATTTTAAATATCTTTTTTCATTGTCAAGTTTATTTTTTAAAGCTAATTTAGCGCGTTCGCGCAAAATATTTAAATGCTTAAGAAGTTCTTCTTTAACAGGAAGAGCTAATTCCGCGCCAGCTGTAGGAGTAGGAGCTCTCAAATCAGCCGCTAAATCCGCAATTGTAAAATCAATTTCATGTCCCACCGCGGAAATAATTGGAATATGAGAGGCAAAAATCGCTCTTGCCACTCTTTCATCGTTAAAAGCTGATAATTCTTCAAAAGAACCTCCTCCTCTTCCCGCGATAATTAAATCCAGCTCTTGATAACGATTTAAATTTTCAATAGCTTTGACAATGCTTAAGGGAGCCTCTTCGCCTTGAACTTGAGCTTCGCAAACTATAATCTTAACCGCTGAGTTGCGCTTTTTTAAAGTAGTTATAATATCATATAAAGCCGCCCCGTAAAGAGAAGTAATCACACCGATTCTTAAAGGCAAAAAAGGAATTTTTTTCTTATATTTAGCGTCAAACAAACCTTCTTTGGCTAATTTTTCTTTTAATTGCAAATAAGCTAAATATAATTCTCCCAATCCTTCGGGTTTTAATTCCAATACTTTTAATTGATATTGGCCATGTTTTTCATAAATAGAAATTTGTCCGGAAGCTAAAACTTTCATTCCATTTTCCAGATTAAATTTCAATATAGAATTTTGATTATTAAACATTACGCAATTAATCCGCGATTGCTGGTCTTTTAAAACAAAATAATAATGTCCTAAGGCTGAGCGGGAAAAATTTGAAATTTCTCCTTTTAAATAAAGCGCCTGCAGGAAATTATCAGTTTCAATTAAGTTTTTAAGATAATAATTTAATTGAGTTACGGTAAGATAGTTAATTTCTAAAGCTGAATTATGATTAAACATAAAAGGAAAGTTTTTCTATAAAAAATCAAAAAGTCAATTAAGTAGAAAAAGCTACTTTATTTATTATAGAATTAAAGGCTATAGGAGGCTGGTAGAAATGCTCTATAGTCTTAGGAGATTTGATAGAAATGAGGTGGCTGTATTTATATCACAGTTATTTATGCAACTCATTCAAACTCATTGACATAATATCGCAAATATGCTATCTTATTATGGAGGACAACGATGACATCGGATTATGAAATTGTTTACTATCGAGATGAGAGTGGTTTTTCGCAAATAGAAGAATTTATTGATGATTTACCGGCTAAGGATAGAATAAGAATTTTTGCTTACGTTTATTTGCTTAAAGAAAAAGGATTCCTCCCCTTTCCATATACCTCTGATATAAGGGGTGTGAGAAAGTTAAGGGAATTGAGGATTAAAGTTGCTTTAAAGAATTATAGAATTTTGTACTTTATGTTTCGGGGAAGAAAAATAGTTTTACTTTACAGTTTTTTGAAGAAGTCAAATAAAATTGGAAAGGAAATACAAACTGCTGAATTGCGTATGGAGGATTATTTAAAGAAGGAGGTCTTTTAAATGTCAAAGAAAAAGGGCGATTTTGAAAAACATTTAGATAAATATTCAAAAGACCCATTTTTTGCGAAGATTTTTAAGGAAGAACAGGACAAATTGAGGGTTGCGGTAAAAATTACAGAATTGAGAGAGAAGAAAGGCTTTACACAAAAAGAACTGGCTAAAAGGATACACACAACTCAATCAGTAATTTCTCGTTTAGAAAGTTCCAATTATGAGAATTATTCCATTCAAACTTTAAAAAAGATTGCGAATGCTCTTAACGCTAAACTAATTATCGATTTAGAATACAGGTAATCAATCTAATTTTTAAAAAGAATAAAATGAAAATTTTAATTTTAAATCCGCCCAGCGCTGTTAGCAAAAATGTGGTCAGGGATGCTCTTTGGGGCTGTTGGTGTAAAGGAAAAAGAATTGCCGGAACCAGCGTTCCTCCTATTAGTCAGGTTTTAACAGCTACTTTGTTAAAAAAAGAAGCTGAAGAAGTAGAATTTTTAGATGCTTTAGGGCTAAAAATGAGTCTTGAAGAACTTAAAAAAAATATCCTTCAATTTAATTTAGCAGTCGTTCAAACTTCTACGATGACTTTTAAAGAAGATGCTTTTACTTTATCATTTTTAAAAGAAGTTAATCCTGATTTAATTACTATTATTTACGGCAGTCATCCTACTTTTATGCCGAATTTTTCCCTGATCCCCGGAATAGATATTATTATTAGAAGAGAACATGAATATGTTTTACGGGACTTAGTTAAAGCTTTAAAGAAAAAAGATAACAGCTGGAAAAAGGTTTTAGGAATAGGCTATAAAGAAGGAGAAAAAATTATTTTAAATGATTTTTATCCTTTTATTAAGAATTTAGATGAACTGCCTTTTCCCGACCGTACTTTGCTTTCTCCCAAGATAGAATATTTTAATCCTATCGTAAAGAGAATTCCTTATACTACGGCTTTTACTTCCCGGGGTTGTCCGGCTCAATGTATTTTTTGCACCGCGCCTTCTTTTATGGGCAAAGAAGTGCGCTCGCGCAGCGCGGAAAATGTAGTGGAAGAATTAGAATATATACAATATTTAGGTTATAGAGAAATATTTTTCAGGGATGAAACTTTTACAATTTTTAAAGAACGTAATATTAAAATTTGTCAGGAAATTATAAAAAGAAAAATTAATTTAACTTGGATTTGCAATGCCCGCATTGGGAGCGTTGATCAAGAAAGTTTGAAGCTTATGAAAAAAGCCGGTTGTCATATGATTCGTTTTGGCGTAGAATCGGGAGTTCAAGAAATTTTAAATAATATTAAAAAGGGAATTTCTATTGATAAAACTAAGGAAACTTTTAAGATGGCTCATAACATAGGACTTAGCACGCATGCTCATTTAATGATTGGACTGCCGGGAGACACTAAAAAAACCGTCGAAGAAACTATTCAATTTGCGAAAAAAATTTCTCCCACCACGGCTACTTTTGGGATTTGCACTCCTTACCCGGGCACGGAGCTTTTTAAGTTAATAGAAGAAAAATTTCCCGAGATAAAAGATGGAAGCGATGCGGATTTAAAGAGACTGCATACGAGCGGATTTTATAATCAAGCCTTTACTAATATTAAGAGCGAAGATCTCGAAAAATTGCTAAAGAAGGCTTATCTTAAATTTTATTTGCGTCCGGCTTATTTTTGGAAATCTCTTAAGAGAGTGAATAGTTTAGATGAATTAAGAAGAATATTAATTGCCGGAACATCAGTTTTAGATTTTGCTTTTAGAGGAGAATAATAATAAATAATGCGAAAAATTATTCTTTTTATTATTTTACTATATTTTATCCCTCCTTTTTTTCAATTTAATTTTGATCGAAAAGAACATATCAAATCTTTTGGTATAAGTTTGCCCAGAGTAATTTCCGGCGATGTTCCTTACACTCTTTTAACTATGCATAGCATCTTACATGATAGCGATTTTGAACTTAAAAATAATTTAAATAATATTTATGAAAAAAAATATTGCGATGCCGGGGTAAATCAAAGAGGGAAAAAAATACCCACCGCTTATTTTAATAAAACCACTAAAAAGTATTCTTTTTTTCCGAAAAGTTTTAAAGACCCCAATATAATTATTTATCATAGTCATCCGCCCGGTTTAGCGGTTCTAGCTTCGATTTTATTATGGCCGTTTAGCTTTACCTGTCCAAAGCTTTGTTTGCTTGAACCGGCATCGGTAATCTTATCAATCTTAGCAATGTTGCTGGGTTTATATTTTTTATATAAAACCATTTTTTATTACTCTAAAGAAAAAGGAACCGCTCTTAAAATCTGCATTATTTTTGCTTTGGCTACTCCCCTATGGCATTATAGCTCCGCTTTTCAAGTTGAGTCTTTTATTACTCCAATTTTAATTGCCAGTTTTTATTTATTTTTTATTCAAAACAAAAATTTTATTCCGGGAATTTTTTTAGCGATAGGCTTTTCTATGCGTTTCCCGATTGCGGTAATTATTTTTATTTTTGGAGTTTATAGATTAATTCAAAAGAGGTATAAGGAATTGATTCCGCTTTCTTTTCCTGTGATCGGAGTAATAATTTTGCTTTTATTTTATAATAAAGCTTTATACGGAAATTATTTTGCCGTCCCTCAGGCATATTACTTTAAAAGTTTTGGAAATCCGTTAAATGGAATTTTTGGCTCTTTATTTTCTTTAAATCAAGGTATTTTAATTTTTTCGCCTATATTATTATATTCTTTTTTAGGCATAAAGTCATCTTATAAGAAATTTCCTAAAGATGCTATTTTTATAATTATTTTAATTTTAGCGCATTTTTTAATTTATACAGTTCGAGGTTTGGATTGGGAAGGCGGATGTTATGCTAATCGTTATTTTGTGCCTTTAATTCCTTTTTTGGCTGTATTTTTTTATTTTTGGCATAGTGAAAATAAAAGTAAAAAATTAGAATATCTTTTTAATATTTTATTAATTTTTTCCTTTTTAATTAACGCTCTTGCGGCTTTTTTTCCGCCTTTATTGTGGAATAAGCCTCCTTGGCATCCTTTTAGTTTATTGTTTAGTAAATTTAACAAAATTTTTAAAATGATTTAATTTCTTTAATATAAAAATTTATGAGGTGAAAAATGAAAGGCTTAATTTTATCCGGAGGAAAAGGAACCAGACTTCGCCCCTTGACTCATACCAGCGCTAAACAGCTTATTCCAATAGCCAATAAACCTATTTTATTTTATGCTTTAGAAAATTTAGTGGAAGCCGGCATTAAAGATATTGGAATTATTGTGGGCGATACTAAAAAAGAAATTATGGAAGCTGTGGGGAATGGCAAAGCTTTTAATTGTAAAATTACTTATATTGAGCAGGAATCTCCTTTAGGGTTGGCTCATGCTGTTTTAACTGCCGAAGATTTTATAAAAGAAGAGCCTTTTACCATGTTTTTAGGGGATAATTTTATTAAAGGCGGAATCACTGATTTTGTTAAGGAATTTTATCGGGAAAAACCCAACGCTTTAATTCTTTTAACCGAAGTTCCTAATCCTTGGGATTTTGGAGTGGCAGAATTAAAAAATAAAACTGTGGTTAAACTTGTGGAAAAACCTAAAAATCCTAAAAGTAATTTAGCTTTAGTGGGAGTATATATTTTTGATTCGCATATTTTTAAAGCCTCTAAAAAAATAAAACCTTCTTTTAGAGGAGAATTAGAGATTACCGATGCTATTCAAGGATTAATTGATCAAGGATTAAAAGTTAACCCGCATCTTATTAAAGGATGGTGGAAAGATACCGGAAAGTTAGAAGATATTTTAGAAGCCAATCGGATAGTTTTAGAAACTATTGAAAATAAAATTCATGGCAATATTGATAATTTAAGCCAGATTACCGGCAAAGCAATTATTGAAAAAGGCGTTAAAATTAAAAACAGCGTTATTCGAGGGCCGGTAATTATTGGAGAAAACAGCCGAATAATTAATTCTTATATCGGTCCTTTTACTTCAATTTATTATGATTGCTTAATTGTAATCTCTAATTCGCCTCTAAAAGAAGGTTTTATTTTTTTAGAGGCTTTAAAATTAATGATTGGAGACCATGGGAAAGTAGGAATTATTTAAAATTTTAATGATTGAAAATTATTATTTAAGCCCAAGAGACGATATATTGGAACTTTTCCCTCCTTTAGTTGATTTAGTCTTAGATATAGGCTGCGGCGGCGGAATTTTAGGAAAAACTTTAAAGGAAAGAGGAGTAAAAGAAATAATTGGCATTGAGTTTAATGAACAAGCTGTAGAACATGCTAAAAATTTTTTAGATAAAGTTTATCAAGCTGATTTAGAAGAATTTGAGCCTCCTTTTAAAGAGCGTTATTTTGATTGTATTATTTGTTCTGATATTTTAGAGCATTTGAAAGATCCTTGGAATTTCTTAAAAAAATATAGTAAATTTTTAAAACTCAATGGTTATCTTTTAACTTCTATTCCTAATATAAGATACTATTTTACAATTTATAGTTTATTAAAAGGAAATTGGGATTATACAAGCAGGGGAATTTTTGATTACGGGCATTTACGATTTTTTACCTTAAAAAGCATCAAAAAACTTTTAAAAGAAGCTAATTTTAAAATTGTAAGGCTTAAAAGAAATTACCGCTTAAGAGAGCCTTATTGCTTACATCAAAATCTTGCTAAACTGCTCTCTTTATATGTTTTTAAAGATTTTTTTACATTTCAATATGTAATTTTAGCCAAAAAGTTATAATGGGGCTGTCGCCAAATCCCTGTAGGGGGCTGTCTAAAAGGTCCCTACATCTTACTTTATTTTTGCTTTGTCTTCTAACATAATCGGAATGCCGTTTTCTATTGGATATATTCTTTTACAATTCATGCAGAGAATTTCTTTTTTTTCTAAATTATATTCTAAATTTCCTTTACAGACAGGACAGGCTAAAATTTTAAATATTTCATCCATAGTTTTTTATTTTACTAAAGATAAATTTTTTTTCTTTATATAATCCGATGTTTCGGCAGTTATTTTTAAGGCATATTTTCTTTCTTCAAGCGTCATGCCCGGCGCTTCAAATAACGGGACGCCGTCAAATTCTCCCAGTTCGTCAAGATAATCTTCCGGCTCTCTTAAAAATCGACCGGTTTTTTTAATAAGGGTAAATAATTCTGTGTCGGGAAATGGCACTAAATTGCTGAAATTAGCCGCCGCAACAGGATATTTTAAAGCAAAATCAATAGATTTTTTTACATCCGTTAAGGTTTCTCCGGGATAACCTACAACAAAATATAATTTTACCGAGAAATCAAGAGAAATCGCTTCCCCGACAGCTTTTTCTATTTCTTCAATACTTTCGCTTTTTTTAAATAATTTAAGAATAGGCGGGCTGGCTGATTCAACTCCGATAGATAAAGATTTAAAACCCACCTCTTTCATTTTCTTTAAAAGATTAAAATCAATTCTATCAGCCCTTATTCCAACAGCGCTAAGCCATAGATTCGAAAATCCTTTTTGCTCAATATATTCGCATATTTTAGCGGCTCTATTTTTATCTAAAGTAAAATTATCATCTATAAAAGAAAATTTTCTATAGCCTTTTTCATACCAGAAGGATATTTCCTCAATTACATTTTCCGCGCTGCGCGCCCTCCATTTGCTAATAGCGGGATCGCGGAATTGACAAAAAGTGCACTGGAAAGGGCATCCGCGGGTAGAACAAATATGTATTATATCTTCATATTTATTTATTTCAAAAGCTTTATATCTGGGGAAAGGTATTTTATCTAAATTGCTTATAAGTAATCTTTGGGGATTTGAGATTATTTCATTATTTTGACGATAAATTAAGCCTTTGATAGAAGCATAATCATTTCCCATGCATAATTCAAGAATTGTTTCTTCTCCTTCTTTAACGGCTGCAAAATCAATAAAATCACATTCTTTAAATATTTTTTTCTCCCATGAAGTAATATGCGCCCCTCCGACAATTATTTTTGCTCCAGAAGGCAATATTTCTTTAATTTCTTTAATAAATTTATAATGATGTTTATATTTAAAAGTCATTAAAGAAAAAGCCGCAAGTTCTGGTTTAAAGTCATAAATTAGATTTTCCAGATCATTTTTTGTATATCCTAAACTTAAGTCAAATACCTTGCATTTTATTCCAGAGTTTTCTAAAATTTGAGATAAATAACCGATTCCCATACTTGGAGCGATATTACGCCCTTTATGATAAAAGCTCCCCGGATAAACCAAGTCAACAAAAAGAACTTTCTTGAATCCAGTCATTTTTTTTCCGCCATATTTCTTTTATCTTTTTTTAAGCCCATATACGGTCCTTGTTTTACTGTAATACCGCTAAATTTTTCTAAGGCTTCAACCGAATGGCCGCCGTCAGCCAATAATAATGTATCTCCCGCGCCAATTACAACAGTTTTTATTTTTTTGTTATTTTTAGCATATAAAGCAACTGACATTTTACCTTCTTCAAGGTAAACCACCTGTTGTATTCCGCTAATAATTCTTTTAACATTATAATGTTTATGAGGCGGTTCTGAATAACCTTTTTCATGTTTAAAAATGCCAATTTGGAGAGCGCAGTTATCATCTGTAAAAAATTTAGTATCTTTAAGCGTATTTTTTAAACCTTTACGCAGGATTAAAGCTATCAAGTTTCCTCTATCTTCAATTCTTTCAATAAACATAAAGCTCTCCTTTCTAAGTGGAACTACTTTTCTCTATTATTGAAACAATTCCTTTTGCGGTTTTTTCCCAAGAAAACATTTCGGCGCGTTTTTTTGATTTTTCACTTAATAATTTAGATTTTTTTTGATCGATTAATATATTATATATATTATCCGCAATTAATTTATAATCAACCGGATTAACTAAAATACCATAATCATTTACCAGTTCTTCTAAAGCCGGCATAGAGGCTATCACAGGACAGCCGCAGGCCATGGCTTCAATTACAGGGTTTGCCCATCCGCCTTCAAAAAGAGGAATGTTGATAAATACATCGGAGATTGAATAAAAATAGGGCATTTCTTCTTCAGGTATGCCTTCTTTAAAAATAATATCATTTGTTAAATTTAATTCAGAAATAAGTTTTAATAATTTTTCCCGGGCTCCTCTCCAGGCTGATTTTCCTATCTTAATTAATTTGCAATTTGGCAGTTTATTTTTAAGCTCTTTAAAAGCTTTTATCAGTGTTTCTATATTTTTTCTGGGTTCTTCTGAACTGACGCAAAGCACTATATTGTCTTTTTCGGGAAGAGATAATTTTTTTCTTAATTCTTTAGTATTTTCTATTGGTTTATATAAGGAATGATCAACTCCCAGGTAAACTATATGGATTTTTTCTTCATTAAAGCCGAGTTCCCGAATTAATTCTTGTTTCATCATTTCAGAAATTGTTATTAGATAATCAGCTTTTTTTAAAGCTTTAATTACTAATTGGTATCTCATTTTATCAATTAATGATAACTTGTTAGAATAATATTTTATGGATGGAAATATATCATAAGTCATTACAAAAATTTTTTTAGGAGTTTTAATAAAATTAAGCAATAAGGCTAATTGCTGATCTGAAAAATATAGAAATTCATTCTTGGCATTATTATTACGATTATCAGATCCGCATGAAATTAAATTTAAAAATAAATAAAACATTCTGGCAGGAAAATAGGGCTTTTTAAATTTATCTATCGGGGTTATTTTAGCGGATACAAGTTTTTCTAAGTAATTAGTTATATAATTTTCGCATTTATGAATGCCCGATATAATATTTGATTTAGGATTTATAATTACTTCAAGATTCATTATTTTTTTATAAGTTTTGCTATAAAATAACCTTTGTTTATAAAAGAAGGTTTAATTTTTGATAATGAAATATCCAAGATGTCAAAAAAATTTTTGAAAATCCTGCAAAAATTAATATATAATTTAGTATCGTAGAGGTGTTTGCGAAAATTTTTTTGAAAAGTTATTTTATGATATAAGCTGTATAAAATATTTAAAATAAAAAGCGTCTTATTCCATAATAAACTATAAAAAAGCAGAATATATTCTATACTCTCAATATTGAAAAGATTCTTGGATATTTCCTTTAATTTATCCGGCGTATAAAGAGAAAATATATGTTTATGAGCTTTTAATCCGCCGTTTAATTTGTTTGGGAGACAGACGATAAATTCGCCGTCTGGTTTTAAAATTCTATAAATTTCTTTTAGACAAACAATCGGTTCAGTGAGGTGGTCAAATGAATTTGATGAAATTACCACATCGAAAGATTCATTTTTAAAAGGAAGCGCCCTTGCGTCGGCATTTATAAAATTACCTTTCCCGCAAATCAATTCCTGAGCTTGCATGGCATAAAAACTGCTCATAGCTAAATCCAGCCCTATGCGTTTAAAATTTTTCAAGTTTTTATATAAGAAAAATTCAATTCCGCAGCCTAAATCAAGCAGCATGCCTTCTTTATGGGTTATTTTGTTTATAATAGCGTTTCTTCTAAAAATAATGCTTAAATCAGATTTAACTATTAAAGCTTCTTCTTTTTTAAGATTATGCCAATAGTCTTTTTTTAAATTCATTTTTTCATTAAATTTATAAGTGTCCTGCCGATAAATTCAATTTCTTTATCTTTTAAATTTACTCCTGTTGGAAGATAGAGCCCTTGTCGGGCTAAATTTTCGCTTACCGGAAGCCTGAGGTTTTTAAAAAACCCCATTTTTTTAAAAACAGGCTGCATATGCATGGGTATAAAAAATTGCCTTGTTTCTATGCCTTGATTTTTAAGTTTTTCCATTATTTTATCGCGCCTCATTCCCGATTTGCCGTTTATTAATATTCCGTACATCCAATAAACATTTTTAGCCCAAGGTTTTTCAGGCGGCAGAGTGATTCCAGGGATGTTTTTAAAAATTTGATTATATTTATAAGCTATTTCTCTTTTTCTTTTTATAAATTTATCAATGCGTTCAAGTTGAGCAAGACCAATAGCCGCCTGAATATTTGACATTCTAAAATTATTCCCTAAATGATAATGCAGGAATCTTTTCTTTTTTGAAAAAGCCAGATTTTTAAGCAGCTGAGCCCGGGTATAAGTTTTTTTATTATTGGTAACAATCATTCCTCCTTCACCGGTAGTGATGATTTTATTAGCGTAAAAACTAAAACAAGCCGCATCTCCAAGCGAGCCTATTTTCTTCCCATAATATGTGGCTCCGTGAGCTTCAGCGGCATCTTCAATAACATATAAATTATATTTTTTAGCTATTTTTAAAATTGGATTCATATCGACCGGATGACCGTATATATGCACAACGATAATAGCCTTGGTTTTCTTAGTAATTTTAGCTTCAATTTTTTGGGGGTTTATATTCCAAGTTTCAGGTTCAGAATCTATAGCTACAGGGGTAGCCCCATTATGAACTACGGCATAACAGGTGGCAATATTGGTAAAACTTTGCACAATTACTTCGTCATTTTTTCCTATACTTAAACTGCTGATTATTAATTGAAGGGCTGTAGTTCCGCTTGTTGTAGCTATACCATAACGGCAATTACACCACTTGCTGAATTTATCTTCAAATTCTTTGACAAATCGGCCGCCTGTTCCGGAAATGAATCCTTCTTTAATGCATTGAGCCGCATAATTAATTTCTTTATCTGTTATATCAGGTTCGCAAACATAAATCATTATCCAGTCTCCTCCTTAATTAGCAAAGTATATATTCAAGTAAGATACCAATTTAGTTTTATTAAAAGATATTTTATCCTTTAGTAGTATCCAATAAAAATTTATAAAAAAAGGGTACTTGACTTGCCCTTTCTTTTTACTGATTCTAGCATAGAATGGCAAGTAAAGAGGATTAACAAATTGTTAACTTTTAACCAAAATTATTCTACTGATAAAGCTAAGACATATTTCAATCTAATTTTTTGAAGAACGTAGAAAAGCTCTGGAGGGTTAAAAATAGATGAAGAAAAATAATAATTAAAAAAGAGGATTGAGCATAAGAATATATAGTTTGTGTAAAAATTTGACATCTGTAGTGAATTAGACTACAATAATGTTAAAACGAATAATTACAAGGAGGAATTATATGGCAAAAAGCGCGCCCTTGCACATTAGACTGGAACCGAATTTATTTGAAACTTTAAAGAAAATGGCTAAAATTGAAAATCGTACTCTTAATAATTTCATTGAAAATATACTTTCAAATTATACTGAAGAACTTGAACTTTTAATTAATCCTGAATTTCAAGAAGGTTTGAAAGATATTGAAAAGGGAAGAATGGTTGATTGGAAAAAATTAAGACAAGATGTTTGAGGTAAAATTATCCCGACAGGCTGCAAGGTATTATTCAAAAGCTCCGAAAAATATTGCTAAACTTCTTAAAACTTGTTTTGAAAAATTAAATAAAAATCCATTTATTATCTCAGAACCTTTAAAAGGTCCTTTACGGGGAAAATGGAAAACTCGAGTTGGAAATTTACGGATAATCTTTATTGTAGATTTTGAATATCTTTTAGTAAAAGTTGCTTTTATTGGGCCTAGAGGTGATATTTATAAGTAATCTCTATAAAGATGTTGTCGCTGGATTGGATTGATCTTGCATTAATTTAATGGACACACCGAAGAGTTGGATGTAAAATAAAACTTGGAGGTGTGTTAATGGAAGAAAATAATAAGAATAATAATAAAAGAAAGTATGATAATGAGTTT
>JACPDS010000056.1:2502-6879 GCA_016183885.1 Armatimonadota bacterium | reverse complement strand
AGGAGTTAATTTTTCCATTAATTTAACCGCTACCACATTTCTGGAAAACTGCAGGGCTTTCATTAATGGAATCGCCCCCCAATATTTACCGTCATTATTTACCGGAGCCCAAACCTGGCCGTCTGAAAAATGATATGAAATTGGAGAATCGCTTATTATACTTTTTGGAGTATAAAGACCGCTGTCCATAGCTGTAGTATAAACAAAAACTTTAAAAGCTGAACCGGGTTGACGGCGGGCCTGCCAGGCGCGGTTAAATTGATTGTCAGTTTCAAATTTTAATCCTCCCGCCATAGCTCGAATATAGCCATTACGGGGGTCAAGAGCAACAAGAGCTCCTTCATGGCAATTTAAACCTTCTTTTAATCCGCGATTCACTCCTTTTCTTAAAATGTTTTGAGCGATTTCCTGCATTTTAGGGTTTAAAGTGGTATATACCTTTAATCCACCTCTAAAAATTAAATCGCTTTTATATTTATTAAAAAGATATTGTAAAACATAGGTGGTAAAATAAGGATAACTTAAACTGTGAAATTCATATTGTTTATTCGAAATTTTTAAATCAGTTTTATAAGCTTTTAGAGATTCTTCTTCATTAATATAACCTAATAATTTCATTCTTTCTAAAACTAACTTCTGTCGTTCTTTGGCTAAATTAAAATTTACTAAAGGGGAATATAAAGAAGGCGCGGCGGGAAGTCCGGATAAAACAGCCGCTTCGGGCAATGTTAGAGATTTGACGCCTTTATCAAAATAAATACTGCTGGCCGCTTGAATTCCATAAGCGCCGGCGCCGAAATAAATTTGATTTAAATAAAGTTCTAAAATTTCATCTTTAGTGTATTTTTTTTCAATTTGAATGGCTAAAAATATTTCTTGAATTTTTCGTTTAATTGATACTTGAGGAGAAAGAAATAAGTTTCTGGCTAATTGCTGGGTTATAGTGCTTGCCCCTTGAGTAACCGCTTCTCCTTTTAAGTCAGCGATTACAGCCCTTAAAATTCCTTTGACGTCAAAACCATGGTGTTTATAAAAACGGCTGTCTTCGATAGCGAAAAACGCTTCTTTTAAAATTAAAGGAACTTGATTTAAACTAATCCAGGTTCGGTTTTCTTTAAAGATTGTGCCGATTAATTTTCCGTCATAAGAATATAATTGCGTGGCTCTGGGAGGCTGGAAATAACGCAATCGCGAAATATCCGGCAAATCAGAAGAAATATTTTTAAAAACTACCAACGAAAAACTAACTAAAATAGAAAATAAAAATAAAGCCGCTAAAATTAAAAAAATAAAAAATTTTAATAACTTCACTTAAGTTTTTTCTCTTCTATGAAAGCCCCTAAAATTCCGTTAACAAAACGGCCGGATTCTTCAGAGCCGTATTTCTTGGCTAACTCAATGGCTTCATTAATAGAAACTTTAACCGGGATATCTTCGCAGAATAAGATTTCATAAAAAGCCAATCTTAAAATATTGCGATCGATGTTTCCTATGCGGTTAATAGTCCAATGTTTTAGCTGATTAATAATAATTTTATTAATTTTTTCTATATTTTCGATTACTCCGCAAGCGATTTTTTGAATAAATTCTCTGGATTTTTTATCCTTGATTTTTTTCAGGCTTACTTTTAAAGCTTCGTCTATTTCTATTTTGCTTAAATCTATTTGAAAGAGTATCTGTAAAATAATTTCCCGCGATTTTCTTCTGCTCATAGTTTATTAATAAAATTTTGTTCTTCTATAAAATTAGTATGAAATTCCGCTTTTTGAAAGAAATGACTGTTTAAGATATAACGCTGTAAGGGTAAATTAGTTTTTATCCCTCCGATTTGAAATTCGCTTAAGGCTCTTTGCATTTTAGAAATAGCTTCTTCTCTGGTTTTTCCATGAACAATTAATTTAGCAAGCAAAGAATCGTAAAAAGGGGAAATTTCGCATCCAGGAAAGATTCCCGTATCTACCCTGATGCCCAATCCACCGGGTAAAATTAAAGAAGAAATTTTACCGCTTTGGGGAATAAAATTTTCTTCCGGATCTTCGGCATTAATTCGACATTCTATGGCATGTCCTGAAAAATTAATTTCTCTCTGAGAAAAATTTAATTTATAACCTGCGGATATTTTAATTTGTTCTTTAATTAAATCAATTCCTGTAACCATTTCTGTCACAGGATGTTCTACCTGAATTCTGGTATTCATTTCCAAGAAATAAAATTTTTGAATTTCTTCATCGAATAAAAATTCTATTGTTCCGCAATTGTTATAATTAGCCAAAGAAACTATCCGGCAGGCTGTTTCAGCCATTTCCGCTTTTAAATGAGGGGCGATAGGCAAAGTTGGAGATTCTTCAATGATTTTTTGTTTTCTTCTTTGGACAGAACAATCTCTATCTCCCAGATGGACTATATTATTATAAATATCGGCTAGAATTTGAAATTCGATATGACGAGGTTTAGCCAGGAATTTTTCCAAATAAATTCTTTCATCTCCAAAAGAAGATTTTGCTTCTAATTTAGCGTTATTAAAAGATTTAGCAAATTCTTCTTTATTAAAGACAACCCTCATCCCTTTACCGCCTCCGCCCGCTGAAGCTTTAATTATTACAGGGAAATTATGTTCTTTTAAAAAACCATTAGCATCTTCTTCTTTTTTTAAAATTTTTGTTCCGGGAAGGATTGGAATTTTAAATTCTTTTAAAAATTCGCGGGCTTTAGCTTTATCGCCTAATAAATTCATTGATTTAGCGGAAGGGCCGATAAATTTAATTCCATGACTTTCGCAAATCTCCGCAAATTTAGAATTTTCCGCTAAAAATCCATAACCGGGATGAAGCGCGGCAGATTTGGATAATAAAGCCGCGCTAATAATGTTAGGAATATTTAAATAACTTAAAATCGCCGGCGCAGGACCGATACAATAAGCTTCATCAGCTAAATTTACATGCAGACTGTTTCGATCGATTTCGGAAAATACCGCCACGGTTTTAATATTTAATTCCCTGCAGGCTCTAATAATCCGAAGGGCAATTTCTCCTCGATTAGCCACTAGAATTTTCTTAAACATTTATAACACTTCCAGTTTTATTAAGGGTTTTCCATAATCTACTATTTGGCCTTCATGCGCAAAAATTTCTAAAATAATGCCGGCATTAGGAGTAATAATATTATGGCTTAAATTCATTGACTCGATAAAACAAACTACTTGTTCTTTTGAAACTTCATCTCCGGCTTTATATTTAGTTTCCGTTTCTTCATCGTAAGCTAAATGAAAAGTTCCCACCGAGTTAGAAGTAATAATAATTTCCTTAATAGCAGGATTGGATTTTAATAATTCTTTTTCTTTTTTATTTTCTTTTAAAAAAGGCAAATGTTCTTTAATTATTCCAATTTTAAACTTTTGAGTTTCAATCTCTAATCCTTCTAAAGCTTGTTTTTCCATTAATTTAAGGATTTCAGGAATAGTTTCTTTAATAATTTTCTTAATTTCTTTTACCTTTTCTTCTTCCATATATACTTTTTAGATGTCCTCCTCATTTAAAAATAGCTAAAATTATTCTTTCAATTCTTGAATAGTCTTTTTTTATTTTAATTTCATTAAAATTTTTTTTCAATAAATTTATTACCCCGTCGGCTTGATTATATCCTATTTCTAAAGCTAAAAGTCCGCCCCCTTTAAGATATAATGGAGATGACTTGATTATTTTTTGATAAAATTCCAATCCTTTATTTTTAGCGCGCCATGCGATTTTAGGTTCAAAATATACTTCTTCAGAAAAAGGTTTTTCAACATAAGGCGGATTAGAAACAATTACATCAAATTTAAAATTAAAAGGTTTAAAAAGATTTCCTTTTATGAAATTAATTTTTCTTAAATTTAAATTTTCAGCGTTTTTTTTAGCCACATTAAGAGCTTTGCAGGAAATATCGCTTGCCCAGATATCGGAAGTTTTAAAAGATTTAGCTATACTTAAAGCAATTACGCCGCTTCCTGTTCCTAAATCTAAAATTTTAAAATTTCCTTTTAAATTATTTTTAATCCAATTAATTACCTCTTCTACTAATATCTCTGTTTCATTACGGGGAATTAAAACATTTTTATCAACAAAAAAATAATCCTCCATAAATTTTTCTTTTTTAATTAAATAAGCTAAAGGAAAGCGCCTGGTTCTTAAATTAATTTGCTTAAAATATTTTTTTTGAATAATTTTATTTAATTTTTCATAATCATTTTTATATAAATCTATTCGGGTTTTACCTAAAAGATTTGCTAAAATTAATTGGCTTTCTAAATAAAAATCGGAAATTTTACTTTTTTTTAGTTTTAAATTAGCTTCTCTTAAGGCTTCTTTAATAGTTAATTCCATATTAATTAACTTACAG
>JACPDS010000056.1:0-2424 GCA_016183885.1 Armatimonadota bacterium | reverse complement strand
CCAGATTATGCAATGTTACCCCGATGCGGTGATCGGTTAAGCGGCTTTGGGGGAAATTATAAGTTCTGATTTTTTCACTGCGTTCTCCTGTTCCAACTTGACTGCGCCGTGACAGAGCAATTTCTTTTTCTTGTTTAATTTTCTTTTCTTCCAGAAGTTTAGCTCTTAAAATTCGCATGGCTTTTTCTTTGTTTTGATGTTGGGAGCGCTCATCTTGACAAGCTACCGCTAAATTTGTGGGCAAATAAGTAATTCTAACCGCAGAATCGGTTTTATTAACATGCTGCCCGCCTGCGCCGCTTGCGCGGTATGTGTCAATGCGTAAATCTTGGGGATTAATTTCCACTTCAAACTCTTCTGCTTCGGGTAAAACCGCCACTGTGGCAGTGGAAGTATGCACTCTGCCGCTGGATTCCGTAATAGGCACTCTTTGGACGCGATGAACTCCGCTTTCAAATTTTAAGTATGAATAAACATTTTCTCCTTTAATTCCAAGAATGATTTCTTTATATCCTCCTAATTCAGTCGGATTAGAGTTTAAAATTTCCGCTTTCCAATTCTTTTTTTCCGCATACCTTAAATACATTCTGGAAAGTTCTCCCGCGAATAAAGCCGCTTCGTGTCCTCCCGTTCCGGCTCTAATTTCCATAATGATATTTTTTTTAAGGTAGGGGTCTTCGGGAATTAGAAGTAAAGTGAGTTCTTCTTCCAAGCGTTTTTTTTCTCCAAACATTTTTTCAAGTTCTTCCTCAAGGTAACTTTTTAATTCCAGGTCATCATTGACTAAATTCTTGGCATCTTCGATCTCTTTTAAAATAGACCGGTATTTTTTAGTTTTCAAAACTATTTCTTCTAAGGAAGCCCTTTCTTTAGCAATTTTAGCGTATTCTTTGGGATCATTAAAAGCATTTATATCACAAAGCTTTAAATTTAAAGCTTCATATTTTTCTTCTAAAATTTTTAATTTATTTAACATTTTCTCATCATTAAACTAAAACAGCTTTGGGAACCTGATGGCATTTACGGCATCTAGCTTCGTAATATTCTGAAGCTCCCACTAAAACTATTGGGCTGTCATATCCGGCCGGCATTTCATTTATGATTCTCTGCGAACGGCTGGCTGACGCTCCGCAAATTACGCAAATAGCTTGAAATTTATCAACTTTTTCCGCAACGGCTAATAAAAAAGGAATCGGACCAAATGGTTCTCCACGAAAATCCTGGTCTAAACCGGCTGCAATCACTCTTTTGCCCATGTTAGCTATTTTTTGACATATTTTAATAATTTCTTTAGAAAAAAATTGAATTTCATCTATAGCTATTACTTGAGTATCATTTTTTAGTTTCTCTAAAATTTCTCGAGCTTCATTTACCAAAACAGCCTGAATAGAAAAACCGCTGTGAGAAACAATATCTGTTAAACTAAAACGCTGATCGATAGCCGGTTTAAAAACCTGCACTTTTAATCTGGCAATTTGAGCTCTTTTTATCCTCCTGATTAATTCTTCACTTTTCCCGCTAAACATACTCCCGCAAATTACTTCAATATGACCGTTAGCTTCAGTAAACATTTTTCCTCCTTTTTGGACATCCCCATATCATCTGCTTTTTCGCATTTTCTTTAAACATGCCTCATCATTTTCAGGACAATCTCCGATAAAACAACTTGGTCCGGCATTTTCAAAAATAAGCGGAGCGGCTTTTTTTACTTCTTTTAAAATTAAATAAGCCAGAGTTCTGATTTCCCATTGAGCATGAGTACAGCAGCGCAAGCGAAAAAAATGTAAAAGTTCTCTGGCATTCATAGTTACTGCAATTTTAGTTTCCATAGCTTGAGGAAAAATAAAACGCGCATCCTCGGATTTTATTCCTAAATTTAAGAGTTTCTCATAAACCGTAAGATTATTCCGCATAGCTTCTATATAGATTTTATTTGCCTCGATGTTAGAAGAAATAGAAGGAGGGGTAATATAAAGAGCCGATGCGGTAAATTTTACATATCTTTGGCTTTGCTGAGAGTAAGAAGCTAAACGATGTCTTACTAGCTGATGGCTTGCAACTCGAGAAATTCCTTCAATTGCAAAGGTGAAAACGGCATGTTCAAAAATGGAATGATGCCCTTTTTTATAACAATCTTGAATCCTTTTTCTTAAATTTTTCTCTTCCATGCGGTTTAAAATTTCTTTTGCCCCAATCGAAGAATAACAAAGTTTAGCCGCAGAAGCTACAATTTTTTCCGCTTGAGGCGTATAGGCTAATAAATAAACCTTCATTTTTTATCCTTGTGTTTAGTTTTAGGCATTTGAATCTAAAAATCGAGAATCCCCGCGCTTAATAATTTTAGTGAATTGAATTTCTTCAAGTTCTATCCTTAAAAAATTTAAAGAGAGCTTTTAAGCTCTCTTTAAAAATAAAGAAAAATTT
>JACPDS010000055.1 GCA_016183885.1 Armatimonadota bacterium | reverse complement strand
GCTCCGATTATTTTTAAATTAGCGTTATTTTTAGGGACTAAATTAACTTCTTCATAAGGCAGACATTTCATCCACATGCTTGGCAAAGAATCCGGGTATATAATACTTTTATAAGACAATAAAGAAGCTTCAACGCTAAGATCATTTTTTCCTAATAAATAAATATTTCCCAGAGCAATAATTCCCAGCTGACTATCTTGATCAGCCATTTTAATATCCCCATTTATAATTAAGTTGCCATCGCAAACTATAGTAAGTTTTCCTTTTAAAGTTCCTCTCAAAGCTATATCCCCGCTTACAAAAAAAATCCCTTTAGAAGGAGTGGGGCAGCTTGTGCCATGTATGCCAGTACTATCCCGATAATTAATTCCTCGAATAATCGGTTCATCAGGATAAAGCGTAATAGTGCAAGGTTCATTTTGATAATTCTTGGTTTACTACTGACCAATGGTAATTAGTAGCAATTCCTGTTCCGAACCAAGCTTTATGTTGACTTTCAGCAATTTGAATAAAATTATTAATATCAATTGGAGGAAAAGCTAAAAATTCGCTTTGAGGATAAAATCCGCCTTTAGGATTAGGACTTATGCCTCCAATTTGAACCCCGGTAATTTCTATTTTATTATTAAAATCTATCTTTCCATAATTTCCAGAAATAAAAATATTGCTATTTAAACGCACATCTCCGCTAATTTGGCCGTGATAATTAAATCCATAAGGATAACTATATATTCCAGAAGTTCCGTCATTAGAGAATAAAACATAATTTGAAGTTTTTTCTCTTACAAGAGCCATAAGGGCGCGCTGAGCCTTACTTGCGCCTAAATTTTGATAAGAAAAATTTTGGGGATCGATTAAAAAACCAAAAGAAAATAATTTATATAATGGACTTTCACCCGGTTTAAGAGGCAATTTTTCCATATAAACCGTATAAATGCCTTGGTTAATAGTTTTGCCGTTGCGGGGATCTTGAGAAAAGCAAAGGTAAGAGATAGAAACCGGTTGGGTGTTTAAAGTGTTTAAAATTAAAGGGTTATTTGCCCAATTTGCAAGAGCTTCTTCGATTCCAGCATCGGCTAAATAAAAAGCTAAAGTTGAATTTTTAGAATTTTCCGCATTATGCAATTCAGCAATAGAGGTGGTAATTAAGGTAAAACCTAAAGTCATTAAAATAACTAAAACATATAAACTAACCGCTAAAACCATCCCTCTTTGTTTTTTAGTTTTGATATTTAATTTTTGCATTTTAATTCTTAATTTTTTAACCGTTCTTATTTTAATTTACTTTATTAAGGTAACGGGATCCTCCGACGAAAGTCCGATACTGAGTCGGAGTCATCGGACCGACATAACGTCTGGACATTCTTAATTATATTTAAGGACGGTGTTTTAAAGCTATAAAAGTTAATTCTTGAGTTTTCCCTTCATAATCCCAAGTAATTAATAAAGTAATTTGTTTCAAAATCGGCTTGGATAATATTAGTAGAAATTTTACAGTTCCATGCTTTTAAGTGTTCAGAAATAACAATGGCTGGATCCTGCTGGGGATTAAGGTTCTCTAATTTATCAAAGTCTTGATTTTTATACCATTCTAAAATATTTTGTCCTAAAATAGTAGCTTCGGTAAAGCCTCGGGATTTTTTACCTATTTTAAAAGCTGAAGCGTATCCCTGAGAAATTACCAAAAAAGCAAGACTTATAATAGTTAAAGCAATTAAAATTTCTAATAAACTAATCCCTTTTTTTTTATTAGGCATTTTTTAAAAAAAGACGCTTTTTATTCTTTAAATAATTTTAACGTCTTTTTTAATTTTAAATTATTTAGGGCATTATTTTTAAAAATTAAATTTTACTTCTAAAGTAGTTTGTCTCCCATTCCAGTTGCTGGCAGCAACGGCATTATTGGTAAAATCATAAACTCTATAAGTAGCTAGAACTAAAGCGTTGGACGACATCTGATAACTAGCGCTGAGAGAGGGAATATATTGACGGAAATTTTGATTAGTTTGATCAACAAAATGTCCTTTATAAGTAATTAAAGTATAATTCCCGGAAAGAGAAAATTTACGATTAAACGGATAAGCCAGACCAAATTGACCGACATTTTCCGCTAAATCCATATCATCATTAAGATTAGCGGAAGCTCTTTTAATTTTATAATTATAATAAGCAATATTGGTTTTTAAATTATTAGGGAAAGTATAATTTAAAGTTAAGCCTAAATCTTTAATATCGCCTTTTTCTTCCATTGTGCCGCCGCGCAGTTCAGGGAAGAAGACTTCAATAAAGCCGGTGGATAAAAGATTTCTGCGGTTAGAAGAAAATTTTTGTTCTAAACTTCCATAACTTAAGTTTACCTTTCCTTGTTTAAAATTGTAGGCAGTGCTAAATTTAAATCCTTGGCGGTTATTAGGATATTTAAGATTATCATGAAGCTGATAATAATTAGAATAAAATGTCGAATAAGGTAAAAATACAGGGATAGTAGCAGAAGAAGGATAAGCAAAAAGCATTGGATCATAAGTAGGAGCTACCGCTACATAATCTAAATTAAAATTCCAGTTTTGAGGATTATATTCAATTGCTCCTCTGAATAGCGCTCCTTTAATAGGGAGAGTAGTCCCTCTAAAATTAGTGAAGCTAAGGTCTGGAACATATTTACTAGATGAATATTCTCCAATCAATTTAAAATTATGCGGAAAATTTAAAGTTAAACTGCCTCCCGCAATTCCTTCTTTTTGAGGTCCGACATTGGCCCAGCTAAACCAGCCTTGAGACCTATTGGCGCCAGCCGGATCAGAACGAGCGGGAATAGTAATTAAAGATGCCGCTTGCAGTACTCCTTCAGAAACTCTTTCATTAATAGAAGTTAAATAATTTAAAGTTGCTAAAGCTTTAATTTTTTCGTTTAAATTAAAATCATAGCTTAAATTTAAAGCTAGTAAATTTGTATTATAATAGTTGGTGGTAGGCGCGGCGGCATTAGAGGCTGAAGGCATTTTAGAATATTGGAAGGTTCATAAGTCCCTAAAATTAAATTAGTTTTTGTAGGTTCATGTTTTAAATAAAAATTATCAAAACTTAATTGGCTAAAAGGAGTATTCATACTGGCGAAATTAGCTCCTCCGGAAGCGGCGGTAAAATTATTGCTTAAATAAGGCGGAGTAACTCCCCAATAAGAATCTACCGAGGGTTCGCCTTGAGCATAATAACCAGCAAATTCTCCTCCCAAGGTAAGATTAGGCAAACTTGAATTAAAGCCCAGACGCATAATACTGCTTAGCGCTCTTCCATTAATTAAAGGACGGCCGTTAGACCAATCATTAACAGTAAAAGCATTAGCTTGACCAGCTGCGCCTAAAATTCCTCCAAAAGACTGTCCAGCATAAATACTATCAATACTTCCATAAAATCTAATATTTTCTAAACTGTATATTCTTTTTTCTAATTTATCGTAAGAATCTTCCAAAACATTTGTTCTTACTCCTAAACTTTCTAATTCTTCTTTATAAGCTAAAGCAATTTTTTTTAAAATTTCTAAATCCTCGCGGGAAGCAAAAAACATTTGGCTTTGCTCAGCTTTAGCTAACATCCGCGCCACTACTAAAGCCATTTCCCAGCTAGTGCCGGCGCGGTCTCCCTTAAAAGTTCCATCGGGATAACCTTCTATTAAGCCTTTAGCCGCTAAAGTAGCTAAAGCATCTTTTGCCCAATGTTCGGAAGGGATATCTCCAAATAAAGGTGAAGCAAAAATAGGATTAAACGCGACAATCAAAAAGAATAAAATTAATAAGCTAATTCTAAGGATTTTTTTCATTTATTTCCCCCTTTTTAATTTAAGTTTTATAAATATATTCTTAATCATTTATTAAAACCCTTTTTTTATTTTTATAAATAAATTTGGAGGCGACGAGCGGATTCGAACCGCTGAATAAGAGTTTTGCAGACTCCTGCCTTACCACTTGGCTACGTCGCCGCCTTTGGAGCGGAAGACGGGATTCGAACCCGCGACCCTCGGCTTGGGAAGCCAATGCTCTACCACTGAGCCACTTCCGCAAATGAAATTTATTTTAACACTTATTTTAAAATAAAGTCAATTATAATACAGCTATTAGCTGTCAGATATCCGCCTGTCCCGCTTACAGCGGGACTCAAGACAGGTCGGCTATCAGCTACATTATATTATAAAGTTTAACTTTTTCCCTTTCTTCTTTCCAAAAATCTTCATCTTTCAATTGATTTAAATATTCTTTAGAATACCATTTAAGCCAGGTATTTTCTTTAAGAGCGTATAATCTTTCTTTTTCATTATTATCTATTTTTAAAATACCCTCGGGCGAAATAGATTTTAAATTATCGCAAGATATTTCCGCTTCTTCTTTTGTTCTAAAATTTATTTCATTTATATAAGAATAATAACGGTCTAATCCATCTGTAGCTATAGTTACAATAATATCGTCTTTTTTAAAATTTTCAAATTTAGCGATTTTTACTGCGGCAATTAAATTGCACATTCCTGAAATTCCAAATTCATAATAATAATTTCTACACTTCACAAAATAATAAAGCAAGTCAATGCAGAATTTATCATCAACGGTTACTACCCTGTCAAGATTATTGATATTTAAAATTAAAGGAGCCATTTTATCTCCAATCCCTTCAATTTTATGTTGTCCTATCCCCCCATTATATAAAGTAGAGCATTGGGCTGGTTCAGCGGCTACATTTAAAGCATCCGGATAAATTTCTTTAATGCGGTCTCCTGCGGCGATTGTTCCGGCTGAACCGGGAGCGCAAACAAAAGCGGAAATTTTTCCTTTAATTTTTTCTAAAATACTTCCTCCTGTAACATAATAATGAAAGCGGTAATTGGCAAAATCTTCAAATTGAGCTAAAACAAAATGATTTTCTTTTTTCCCCAGTTCTTTAGCTTTTTCAATGGTTAAAATTACATCGCTTTCTGTTCCGGGAGTATAAATTATTTCGCTTCCATATTGTTTAATTCTTTGAGAGCGCTCAATGCTCATGCCGTCAGGCATAACCACTATTCCTTGATAACCTTTTTGAAAAGCGCTCCAGGCGGTGCCGATTCCAAAATTTCCCGTAGATGGTCCAATAATTTTAGTAATGCCGGGGTAAATTTTTCCTTCTTTTTCTTTTTCCATTAAAATGTAATAAGTAGCGCCTACTTTATGACTCCCGGAAGGAAAATAATATCCTAATAAGACTAAAATTCTGGCTTCTAGACCGGTTATTTCCCGGGGAATTTCCAATATCGTGCACTGCCAATTAATCCTGTATAAATTATTGACGGCAATCCCCTTAGGGTGGAGCATTTCCTCATAAGCAGGCCCTTGAATAATTTTTGCGTTTTTTAACATTATTTTCTCTATAGCGTTAAATTATAAGCTATAAGCGCTTTTTCGCTTAAAGCTTAATACTTATAGCTTAATTTCTAATTCTTTAATTAAAAACTAAATCCTTTACTAAAAGTTAATATTTTTTTAACAATTTTATCTTGCATTATAATTTTTATTTAAAGTAAAATTAAGTTTGATTTTTAAATAAAATAAATAAGGAGGTGAAAGAAATGTCAACAATCGGCACTGGTTCAACTTATACTAAATATTTAGGTAATTCTTCACATAAAGAAATCCACCGTATGGATAAAGTCAATGGAAGCTGCCACGTAAATGAAATTTTAGTCAATAGACACGCTGTAGCAGTTACCAGACCGCTTCAATTAATAAAAAAAGGCTGGGATTTTTGCGCTCATTGCTGGGGTAAAGATTTAAGCGAAAGATAAATTTATATTAAATCCAGATTACTTGCATTTGGGCTTGTGTCAAATGAGATATTTTACAATGATTTGCAGGGGGCTTAATTTATAATAGCCCGTAAAACCAATCCCCTCACCCTTTCCCTCTCCCCCCCGATGCTTCGATCGGGGTAAACAAAGGGGAGAGGGTGATTTTGATAAATCCAACCCCTACAGGGATTTGGTGACAGCCCATTATATACTTGTTCAAATAATCTGGATTTAATTAATTTTTTAAAGAGAGAAGTAGACTAAATTTACAGAAGAGTTAAAATACTATAATATATAGCGGCTTAAGTCTTCATTTTTAACTATCTCTTCAAGTTTTTTTCGAACATATTCTTCATCAATACTTATTTTAACAGCTTCAGGAAAGGGAGCGTTAAAAGATAAATCCTCTAATAATTTTTCCAATAAAGTATGTAATCTTCTTGCTCCAATATTTTCCGTTTGAGAATTTACTTCACTGGCTAATCTTGCAATTTCTTTAATTCCTTCTTCTTTAAATTCAATTTCAACATTGTCAGTTGAGAGTAAGGCCCTATACTGTTTAATTAAAGCATTGGCTGGTTCGGTTAAAATTTTCTCAAAATCCTCTTTAGTTAAACTTTTAAGTTCAACCCGAATAGGAAAACGACCCTGTAATTCAGGAATTAAATCCGAAGGTTTACTGATATGAAAGGCGCCGGCGGCAATAAAAAGAATATGTTCTGTTTTTACCGGTCCGTATTTAGTATTAACCGTTGAACCTTCTACAACAGGTAAAATATCGCGCTGAACGCCTTCTCTGGAAACATCCGGCCCGTAACCTTTCTCGCGGCCGGCAATTTTATCCATTTCATCAATAAAAATAATTCCTAAAGTTTCCGTTTTTAAGATAGCTTCTTTTTTAACTTCTTCTATATCAATTAATTTTTGAGCTTCTTCTTGAGTAAGAATTTTTTTAGCTTCAGAGATTTTTAAATTGCGTTTTTTTCTTTTTTTAGGAATAAGCCCTCCTAATAAATCTTGAAAATTAACCCCCATTTCTTCCATTCCTGAAGCTGAAAAAACTTCAACGAAAGAAGGGACAGCTTCTTCAATTTCAATTTCGATATATTTATCATCTAAAGAGCCTTCTATAATTAATCTGCGTAAATTTTCTTGTTCCAGAATATTTTCTTGCTGAACAGGCGCCTCTTCATTTCTCTTGCTCTGAGGATTCATTTGACTAAAAATAAAAGATAAAGGAGAAGAATCTTTTTTAGCCTGAGGCATTAAAATTTCTACTATCCGATTAATGGCTGAAATTTTAGCTTTTTCTTCCACTTTTTTAAATCTTTCCTTCTCTACCATTCTAATGGCAATTTCCACTAAGTCTCTTATCATTGACTCCACATCTCTTCCGACATAACCAACTTCTGTATATTTTGTGGCTTCAACTTTTAAAAAAGGAGCGTTAGTTAATTTAGCTAATCTTCTTGCAATCTCTGTTTTTCCCACTCCGGTAGGACCAATCATTAAAATATTTTTAGGAATTATTTCTTCTTTTAGCTCTAAAGAAAGTTTTTCTCTCCTTAAGCGATTTCTCAGGGCAATTGCCACGGATTTTTTAGCTTCATCTTGACCAATAATATATTTATTTAATTCATTTACTATTTCTTTGGGAGTTAATTCGCTCATTTTTCCACCTTTATTTAATAATAATTTCTGAAATATCTTCTTTATCTATTTCTTTCAGATTTAAAAATAAGTCGGATAAAAGAATTTTCCTGTTAGTAATAAAGCCTTTTAAGATACTTCCGTCTTTTAAAAAAATTAAATCTAAA
>JACPDS010000066.1 GCA_016183885.1 Armatimonadota bacterium | reverse complement strand
AAGCCGGAAAATTAGGAAGAAAAACTAAATCTGGTTTTTATAATTATTAAGAAAAAAATGAAATTAGAACATATTGGAATAGCGGTAAAAAACATTAAAGAAACTTTTTCAATTTTTCAAGAAATTTTAGAAACTAAAGAAAAAATAATTGAAGAAGAAATTCCTCAATTTAAAATTAAATTAGCTTTTTTAAAGTTTGGCGAAACAAAATTAGAATTTTTAGAATCTTTATCAGTGGATAGCAATCTTCATAAATTCATTGAAAAACATGGGGAAGGACTGCATCATTTAGCTTTTGAAGTAAAAGATTTAAAAGAAAAATTAAAAGATTTAGAAAAAAAAGGTTTTAATTTAATTGATCAAGCGCCTCGAGCGGGAGCTCATCATAATTTAGTAGCTTTCCTTCATCCAAGTTCAACAAACAATATTTTAATTGAACTTTGCCAAAAAAAATGAAAGCTAAAAGGAGTATATTTAATTTTATTAAAATTAAATATTTATGAATTGTCTTTTCTGTAAAATAGCTCAAAAAGAAATTCCGGCTAAAATTATTTATGAAGATGAAAAAATTTTAGTTTTCTATGATCTAAATCCTCAAGCGCCGGTGCATATTTTAATTATTACTAAAAAACATATCCCTCATCTCTTAGAATTAAAAAAAGAAGATGCGGAGATTATCGGTTATTTGCACGGAAAAATTCCTGAAATTTCTAAAAAATTAAACTTGGAAGAAAGAGGCTTTCGTTTAGTTTCCAACTGTAAAGAAGAAGCCGGGCAATCTGTTTTTCACTTGCATTTTCACCTTCTAGGGGGAAGAAGATTTAATTGGCCGCCTGGCTAATCTTCTTGAATATAACCCTTTTGAGTAACAATAAAATCTTGTTCCGGATAAACAGGCTCGCAGTTCTTCCAATCTTTCGCTAAAGTTATTTCAATATTCTTAGTTTCTTGATTTAATTTAAAAGCCGGCTTTAAATCATTATACATGGGAAAATTATATTTTACTTCTTCTAAAAAATTATCTAAAGCCCCTAAATTTAAAGGTAAACTTTTAGATTTAAGGTTAGGTTTATTAAAAGTTAGAAAAATTTTTCCATTTTTATCTTTAGAAAAATACACCTCTTTATCTAACATTTCAGGATTTTCTTTGATAACTTTTTTTGCTTCCAAGCCTAAATTAAATATTTGCCTTCTTGAATAATTATTTTTCCATCAATTTCTACAGTAGGAGAAAGTAAAATTCCATCGCTATACAATGGAACATCTACTTTACCTCCGAAATGCAAATTATTACCTAAAGCGATATGCACTGTTCCCATTACTTTTTCATCTTCTAAAACATTTCCGGTAATAATAGCTTGATCATTTGTTCCCACGCCAAATTCAGCAATATTTCGGGCTAATTTATCAAAAGGCTTTAACATTTCTTTTAATTTTAGAGTAGCTTCTCCATTCCCTCCGATATCGGTAACAAATCCCTGCTCCACTTTCATAATAATCGGCTGATTGATTATGCCTCCCACCATTGCTCCGTCCACTACTAAAATTCCTTCAGCTGTGCCTTCGATAGGAGCGACATAAGCTTCCCCAGCCGGCAAATTTCCAAAATCTCCCTTTTTTAAATAAAGACCGGTATCAGGATCAGCTTCTCTTCCTTCAATAGAAAAAGTAAGTTTGGTTCCCGCAGGTGTAGTAATTTTAACTATTCTGCCTTGATTTAAAATTTCAGCAATTTTCTGGCTTCTTTTAGCAATTTTAATATAATCGGCGCTTAAAGTGCGTTTCATAATATCTTCGGTAATACTTGGAAGGGTGGCTCCTCTTGCTCCTGACTTATTAGCTTCTCTTCTGGCTTTAGTATGAGTGAGAGATTTACTGGTAGGAATAACAAAAACATCGCAAGTCTTTAAGGCTTGAGCTACTAAAGGCGGCGGTTCTTCTCCGCTGGTTTTTCGAGGAATTATTTCTAATAAGATTGCTTCCGTTAATAATTCCTTAGCTTTTTCCCAGAAAATTTGTCCAATTTTCCTTAAAGGTTCATCGGTAATTATTAAAACCTGCTCTCCTTTTTTTACTCCCAGACAATCCCGCAAAGCAATTTCAGCGCTTTTTAATAAATCCATTTATCTTCTCCTTTTTATCAAAAATCAAATTAAGATGTTCATATAAATTCTATTAACTTTTCTTCTAACTTTTTAAATTCTTTCCGAATAAGCTTAATCCCTTTAGAATAATTAAGAAGATGTAAAAATTTTCTTTGGTTTTCATAAATTAATAAAATATTGACTTTTTTATAAAATATGGATAGCGTTTACCTTGAAAGTAGCAAAAATTTTCTCTCCCAATTTTAAATTCATTTCTTCAAAAGAAGCCTTTGTAAGTAAAGCTATTAACGGAACTCCTATATCTAAAGTAACCCTTATTAAAGCTTCAGTCTGGACAATCTGTATAATCTCTCCTGAAAAAATATTTCTTGCGCTAGAAGAAAATGAAAGACGGGAAAGCAAAATTTCTTCAGGACGTAAAATTGCATTATTTCCTTTTTTATCCGGAAGTATTTTAAAACTTACATTTTTAACAATGAATTTAGTTTCTTCCCGTTCTTTAACAATTTTACCACGATAAAAATTTTCCATACCGATAAATTTAGCCGCAAAAGTGGAATTAGGAGAGCTTAAAACTTCTTCCATTTTTCCTTTTTGAATGAATCTGCCTTGATGCATTATAATTAAATTATCTCCTAATTTTAAAGCTTCTTCTTTATTGTGAGTAACAAATAAAGTAGTTAGTTTATATCCCCCTAAAACTTCTTTAAAATCATTAATTAATTCTTCTTTAATTATTAAATCTAAGGAAGAAAAAGGCTCATCTAAAAGTAAAACTTCGGGTTGTAAAACTAAAGCTCTGGCCAAATTTACTCTTTGAGCCTCTCCGCTAGAAAGTTCATTAATTAAATTATTTTTTAAATGTTTGATTTTTAATTTTTCTAAAATTTCATTTACTTTAAAATCTATCTCTTTTCTGGAAAATTTTCTAAAAGTTAAGCCCAGGGCCGCATTATCAAAAACTTTTCCTTGAAAAAGTAAACTTTCAGAAAAAATTAAAGCCATTTTAAATCTAATTTTTAGTTTCTTTAAATTAATTTTCTCTTCTTTCCAAAAAATTTCACCTTTGTCAGGTTTTTCAAGTAAATTTAAAATTCTTAAAAAAGTGCTTTTCCCTGCTCCATTAGGCCCGATTAAAGCGATATTTTCATATGGATAAATAGAAAATTCTGGAATATCCAGAACAAAATTTTGATTAATTTTTTTTTGTAATCCCAGAGTTTTTAAAATTGTTTTCATATTTTAAAAATTAAATTAGCTTTAAAAAAGAATATGTCCTCTTGACAAATTTATAAATTTCGTGATAATTGATTTAATGCGATTATTAATATTTTATGGAGGTTGTTTAAAATGGAAAATTTAAAATCTTTAGGAAAACTAATTTTAATCTTGGCTTTAATTATTTTCATCGCAAATTGCGGAAGCAATCCTAATGTTAATCCTTCAAATACACTTTCGGACAATTCTTCTTTGATTTCTGATATTAATTCTAAAACCGATAATCAAGGAACAAACTTAACAAGAAAAATTATTGTATTTAAAGAAGGAACTAAATTAAACCAAATTAATAATATTATAAGTAAAGAAAAAGCTAATTTAATTAAACATTTACATCTTATTAATGCCGCGGCAATTACTTTGCCCCTTCAAAGTAATCTTCAAAATTTCTTAAGATATTCTGAAGTTATTCGAGTTGATGATGATTTAGTTGTTGCCTCTGGTCCAAAAGGAAGCACCACTACCCAACCGGCTCAAAGCATACCCTGGGGAATAAACAGAATAAATGCGCCTTTAAGCTGGGATATAAGTCAAGGAAATGCGGTAAAAGTAGCTATTCTAGATACAGGCATTGATTTATCTCACCCAGATTTACAAACTAACCTTAAAGGAGGAATAAATACTATCAATCCCCATAAAAGTTATAAGGATGATAATGGACATGGAACTCACGTAGCCGGTATAGTTGCCGCAATTAATAATACTATTGGAGTTGTTGGCGTAGGACCGCAAATTTATCTTTATGCCGTTAAAGCGTTGGGAGCAAATGGAAGCGGCTGGCTTTCAGATATAATTGAAGGATTCGCATGGTGTATCGATAACCAGATAAAAGTTGTTAATATGAGTTTTGGCTCTTCAACCGGGAATCAATCATTTCAAGACGCTATTCTTAAAACTTATAATGCCGGGATAACTTTAGTGGCTGCCGCTGGAAATGAAAGCGGAGCAGTTTCTTATCCAGCTAAATATTCTGAATGTATTGCCGTTTCAGCTTCTAAAGAAGACGACCAATTTGCGGATTTTAGCAATTATGGCCCTGAAGTTGATTTAATTGCTCCCGGAGTAAATATTACTTCTACCTATAAAGGCGGAATTTATGCTATTTTAAGCGGAACTTCTATGGCCGCTCCTCATATTACAGGTTGCGCGGCTTTAAAAATATTTCAAAATCCCGGTCTTACTCCCCAGAGCGTTGAAACAACTTTAAAATTATCCGCTTCGCCTCTTCCGGGACTTACTATAGAACAACAAGGTTCTGGCATGGTGGATACTCTTAAATTAACTTCTATTTTATAAAAAGCTGATTTAAGAGCAAAATAATCAAGAAATTTTTAAAGATTGGAAAATTAAGCGGAAAATAAAAAAAATACTGGATAAATTCTTATTGTGATTATAAAATTTTATAGCGGAATTTTTTTTAATTTTTATTAATCCAAATTTCTTTAGCTTTTACTTTAAAGTCCCATGTGACTCCGCCTTTAACCCGGATAACATCTCTTACTTTTATTCTGGTCCACGGCACGGATTTTTCATTTTGATATATTTTTGTATATCCGTCAATTAAAATATAAACTATCCCGGCTTTTTTCTTATAATTTAAAGCTTCAATTCTATTTTTGGGAATATCTATTTTTATTACGTCATATTTATCATTTACTAAAATTAATTGAGCTTGAACAACGGAAATATTTATTAAAGGAATTAAAATGGAAAATAAAAAGCTAAATAAAAGTATTTTATATATTTTTCTCACAAATTATCACCTCGTAATGGTTTTATTTCTTTCTGCTCCAATTGATATTATTTCTATTTTTAGATTTAAATTACCTTCAATAAATTTAAGATAATTTTTCGCTTCTTCAGGCAATTCTTCAAAAGAGTTTATTTTATTTAAATCTTTCTCCCATCCGGGAAGTTCTTTATAAATTGGTTCTGCTTCATTCCAAATTTTAAGATTTTGAGGAAATTCATCAATTTCCTTTCCTTTGTATCTATAAGCATAAGCAATTTTTAAATTCGACATCCCGCTTAAAACATCTAATTTAGTTAAAGCTAAGCTATTAATCCCGTTAATTCTTAGGGCATATTTTAAAATTACCAGATCCAAGAATCCACATCTTCTTGGTCTTCCTGTGGTAGTTCCAAATTCTCCACCTTTTTCTCTAATATAATCTCCTATGATTCCTTTAATTTCTGTGGGGAAAGGACCGGTGCCCACTCTTGTAGTATAGGCTTTAAACACTCCAAGAATCTTTCTTAAAACATAAGGGGGAACTCCAGCGCCCGTAGCGGCGCTCCCGGCTAAAGTATTGCAGCTGGTTACATAAGGATAAGTCCCGAAATCTAAATCCAACAAAATTCCTTGAGCGCCTTCAAAAATAATTTTCTTATTTTCTTTTAAAGCTTTACTTAAAATTAAAGTAGTATCCGCAACTTGTTCTTTTAAACTTTGAGCAATTTCCATTTGAGTTTCTTTTATTTCTTTTAAAATTAAATTACTTTCTTTTAAATAAGTTTCTTTTTCTTTAAAGTGATATTTTAATTTTTCAGAAAATGTTTCTTCATCGAACATATCGATTAATCTTATTCCCCGGCGGGATACTTTATCTACATAAGCCGGACCAATACCCTGACAGGTTGTGCCTAATTTATCGCCGGCTCTTAATTCTTCCTGTTTTTGATCAATTAAAATATGATAAGGTAAAATTAAATGAGCATTTTCGCTGATATATAGATTTTTAGTATTTATGCCTTCATTTTTTAAATCATTAATTTCTTTTTTTAAAACTTCTAAATTAATTACCATTCCGCTTCCTAATACACAAATCTTATTTTCATAAAATATTCCCGATGGGATAAGATGTAATTTAAATTTTTTTTCGCCTAAAACAATAGTATGGCCGGCGTTATTTCCTCCTGAAAAACGCACAATTATGTCAGAGTCTTTAGCCAAAAAATCCGTGATTTTCCCCTTTCCCTCATCCCCCCATTGAATGCCTACGATTACTGTATTCATAATGAGCAATCTATTCTAGATAATCAAATCATTTCCTTTTATGGCGAAATGTTAACATTTTTTTAATTTACAAAATTTTGTTATTCTTTTAAAATTAAATTGTAATAAAATTATAAGGAGGAGAATTAATTATGTTTAATATTCAAAAATTAGGAAGTAATCTTGGAGATCAAAATGAGCAAATATTCAACGCTCCGCCTCTTAATAAGAACAATAATAATTTACCGGTTTTAGCAGATGATCAAGTCGAAAAAACAAAAGAAGAAAGTCTTCAAAAATCCCTAAAAATTTTAAAGGCTGAGCTCCCTCAAGAAGAGCCGGTAAAATTTGTAATACCTAAAGTGGCTGTAGGAGTATATTCTCAAGGGCAAAATGATTTAGAAGTAGTAGAGAAAAGAATAGTGGCTCAATTTTTAGATGAGCAGGCTAAGAAAAAATCAATTGATGCTTTTATTCAAATGGGAACACGCACCGACTATAAAATTTTAACTTGTAAAGACGGAAAAATTATTCCTCTTTTTCAAAGTTATCCTAATGAACCATCGCCTAATATGTCAAAACCAGAAGTTTTAGCAAATTTTGTATATTCTTTTTTAGCTCTGTATGGAGATGCCCCTATTAAAGTTTTAGATCTTTCTAATCACGGAGGAGGCGATATGGGAGCTTTTAGTAATGACATTTTCTCCGATAAAACCGAAGCTATGATGACTGTGGATGGAATTGGGAAGGCTATTAAAAAAGGCGTAGAACTATATGAAGCTAAAACAGGTAAGAAAGCAAAATTTGATTTAGTAATTTTTGATCAATGTTTAATGAGCAATTTATCCGTAACTGAAGCAATGACTAATTCCGAAGCGGTGAATTATTATTTAGCTTCTCCTGAAGTAACTTTCGGAATTGGC
>JACPDS010000053.1:4341-12412 GCA_016183885.1 Armatimonadota bacterium | reverse complement strand
AAGTTTTTTAGCTCCTTTAAAACCTAAAGGAGTAAATTTATCTCCATTTTGACGCGGGCGCAAAATTAATTTGCCTTTAAGTTTCTCTAAATCAATATAGGCGGCATTTTTATCATCTTTAACCTCAGCTTTTTTAACTTCAAAAGCGCTTATTTTTATCTCCCAATCAGGGAAAATTTTTTCTCCGGGAAATTTAACGATTTCTTTAGGCAATTTTTTTGTTTTAGAAGTTCTTCTTCCAATAATTAAATTATCATAATTTTTATAAGCTAATAAATTACCCGGCAAATTAAGTTTTTTAGAGGTGTCTTTAGAAAATAAATTTAATAAATCTTGAAAGTTTCTATAAGTAAAATTTTTTAAATTATTATTTAATCTTTTAATGGCCGTTCTAAGGATTTTAGTTTTTAAGGCTAAATGAAGAGGATTTATAATTTTTAAATTAATCTCAAGTTCATTTTTGCCCATTATAATAGCTTTATCTATAAATTTTTTAGAGATTTGTTCCAAAAAATCTTCATTGATTTGAGATATCCATGAAATTTGAAATAAGAGTTTTTTAAAATTGGGGTTATACTCTTCTAAAAGAGGCAAGAGCCGATGGCGGATTTTATTTCTAGTGATATTTAAATTTTGATTAGATAAATCCAAACAATAAGGAATATTCCGATCTTTTAAATACTTTAAGATTTCTTCTTTTGTTATTTCAATTAAAGGGCGTATGAAAGGCAAATTTACAGGAAGAATTCCTCTTAAACCTTCTATGCCAGTTCCTCTTAATAACCTCATTAATACGGTTTCTGCCTGGTCATCGAGCGTATGAGCAGTGGCTAATTTATCCGCCTTTTGTTTTTTTAAAAGCTGGAAATAATATTTTTGTCTAATAATCCTCCCGGCTTCTTCTAAAGATAATTTATTTTTTTGAGCATATTTTAATACTTCTTCTTTAAAAATAAAAATCGGTAAATTTAATTTTTGAGCTATTTTTTTAACAAATTTTTCTTCAATTTCAGCTTCTTTTCTTATCAGGTGGTTAATATGAATAATTTGCAGGGAGAAATTCAATTCTATTTTTAAATCATTAAGTAAAAATAATAATCCGACTGAATCTCCTCCGCCGGAAAGAGCTAGAATAATTTTTTCTCCATTAGATATAAGTTGATATTTTCGGATAGTTTTTAATACTTTTTCTTTTAAAGTCATAAAAAAAGAATTGTAGATAGGTTATAATCTAAATAAGATTTTATTTGTCAAACTTATTTTTGACCTTTAGAATCCCTGCAAACCTTATATTTTATTCTTTAGTGAATCTTCTCCGCCAAGTGCTGGGCAAAACCAACTCCATTATATCGTCAATAGTTACTATTCCTTTAATTTGATTTTCTTCATTTACCACAGGAACGGCTAAAAGGTCATATTTATTTATTATTTCAGCCGCTTCTTTAATATTATAGTTTAATTTTGTTTTATATACTTTAGTATACATAAAATCTTTAACTTTGGTTTCTGGTTTAGCGATAATTAAATCGCGCAGGGATAATACCCCTGTCAAATGATTATTCTCATCTACTACATAAAGATAATAAACTAATTCTGCTTTAGGTTCTAACTCTCTTAAAAGATTAATAGTCTCTTGGGCAGTTAAGTTTTGAGAGATGCTAATATATTCAGTAGTCATCATGCCGCCCGCGGAATTTTCGTCATAGGAAAGTAATTGTTTTACTTCTTTAGCTTCTTTTTCTTCCATTAAATTTAAAAGTTCATTAGAACGTTCATCGGGTAGTTCTAAAAGCAAATCGGCTGCTTCATCCGGAGCCATCTCTTCTAAAATTTCAGAAGCTTGCTTGTCATTTAAAGAATTAAATAAAGAAATCTGCACTTTTTCTTCTAATTCTTCTAAAGTTGAAGCGGCAATTTCCGTATCTAAAGAACTAAACAGCTGTGTTCTTTCTCTGCCGTGTAAATTAGATAAAATATCAGCCAGATCAGCCGGATGCAGTTTGATTAATTTTTGGTGCGGGATAGCAAGTTTAATATAATTAAAATTTTTTACATCTAATGGTTCTACATAATCCCAGGGTATAATATTTTGAGGGAATTTAATGTGGAAAATCTTGGCTAATTTTTCGACTATATTTTCCAATCCTAATCTTCGCAGCAATCCTTGAGTGCCAACATCTACTCCTACTAAATGATATTGTCCATCAATTTTATTCAGCTGCAAATCATTTACTTTAACTACTCGATAACCATAAGTATCGACAATTTGTTTGTCTAATAAGTCTTCTTTAAGGAGAATTTCATTATCTTGAATTTGATAAATTAATAAATTATTTAAATCTACATTTAAAGATATTCCATTTTTATTTAAACTTTGCAATTGATTAATTAAAATTCTTTTTTTAACTTTATTTAAAATAATTACCGCGCTGTATAAAATAGGATATTGTTCTCCGATCAAAATGGTAAAATCAAAAATTTTACCCGCTTTTTCTCCAGAGAGATTCTTAACATATTTACCGATTAAATTACTTAAATAAAACATCTTTTTGTAAATTTATTAAATTTTTTCCTGAAGAAAAATTATAACCCCCCTCTTTTTTTATTAAAGGCAGAGAAAAATCTCCTTTATGAAAAGTTTTATCCCAAAAGAAAGCAGAATTTTTATTTTTAAAAGAATTGAAAAAAGCTATTGGCACAGCTAATAACCAAATAAAACTAAAAAGCCAGTATCTTAAAATTTTCCCTTTAATGCGCAATAAATTAAATTTCGGCGATTCCCGATAAATCGCTAAAAGCATTGCTGAAAAAAATGTTAAAGAAGTAAAAAGAAAATATTTTTCCGGAATAATAAAATAAAATCGCCACTTAAAAAATAAGGAGATAAGCAGAAGTAAATACCCAAAAATAATATAGAAAGGAATAGTAATTCTTAAAAGAGTTATTAAAGCGTCTAATTTTATCATTATTTTTAAAGGTTGAAAAATAAAACTAAAAAAATAATCGGAAAAAGAAGATAATAATCCGCTGGCCCAGCGAATTCTTTGTCTTAGGAGTGGCAATAATTTTTCTATTCCTTCCTGCCAAAGTACCGCATCAGAACAATATTTTATTTTCCATTTTTTTAAAATTAATCTTAAAGTTAAATCAAAATCTTCTGTAGCGGAATTCTCATTCCATCCGCCTACTTCAAGAAGAGCCCTTTTTTTAGTAATTTGCCCATTTCCCGCCAGGACCGCGCAATTTGAATCAGATGATTAATTAAACAAAATTCATCTTCTTGAAATTTAGTAATAAAGTTTTTCCTGGAATTATAAATTCTAATTTTTCCCTGGGCTCCTCCTATTTTTTCATTTGCTAGAGAAGGAACAATATTTTTTAAATAATCAGAAGAAACTCGAGTATCAGCGTCAAAAACGGCAATTATCCCGCCTTTACAATATTTTAATCCTTCATTTAAAGCCGAAGCTTTTCCTTTTCCGCCGTTTTCAGGAGTTCTTATTATTACTTCAAGATTGGAAAGTTGTTTTTTTAAGCTTTGTAAAACCAGATTGGTTCCATCAATGCTGGAATCATCGACTACAATAATTTCAAAATTAGGATTGTTATTCTTATGATAATCTATGGAAGCCAGAGAATGAATGGTTGAACTAATTACATTAATCTCATTCCTTGCCGGAATAAGAATGCTGACAAAAGGAAAATAATTATTTTTGGGAGTTATTATTTTTCTTTTAGAGAAAACAGGGATTAAAAACAAAAAGATAGCATAAAAAGAATAAATTAAAACTATTCCCTGCAAATAATCCAAAGCGCGAAAATATAAACTTAAAGATGCGAAAAGCAAAAAGAATAAAATTAAACTGAAAATTTTTATTTTCTTTAACAAAGTTTTAATAATTCCTTATCAATTTCTTTAAACTGTTTTTTGATATTAAACAAAGCAAGAAAACATTCCTCTTGCATTATTTATAATTGAAGTTAATTATCAATTTACAATATAAAAAATTATTCGAATATGGCTTCAATGAAATCTTGAGGGTTAAATTCTTTCAAATCTTCTAAACTTTCTCCTATCCCAATAAATTTTACAGGAATTTTAAGCTCGGAAGCTATTCCAAAAATAATCCCTCCTTTAGCCGTTCCATCTAATTTAGCTAAAATTATTCCGCTAATTTCTACAATTTCTTTAAAAATTTTTGCTTGTTGAAAAGCATTTTGGCCGGTATTTGCGTCTAAAACTAAAAGCACTTCAGGATTTAGATTTTTTGCTTCTTTAGTGATAACTTTTTTAATTTTCCTTAATTCTTCCATTAAGTTTACTTTATTTTGCAATCTTCCGGCAGTATCTATAATTAATATATCGGCTTTACGCGCATGAGCGGCTTTAATAGCGTCATGAACTACCGCAGCCGGGTCTGCGCCTGAATGATGTTTTATTATGTCAACATTTAATCTTTTTGCCCAAATTTCTAATTGGTCAATAGCTGCCGCCCTAAAAGTATCTGCGGCCGCTAAAAGCACTTTTTTATCTTTTTCTTTAAGATAGCGCGTTAATTTAGCAATACTGGTAGTTTTTCCGGCGCCATTTACTCCTACTATTAAAATTATATTAAAATCTAAATTTAAATTTAAAGGAGAAGCGCTTTCTTTTAAAATAATAAACATTTCTTCTTTAAGATTTTCAATCAATAAAGAAGGTTGATTAATTTTTTCTATTTTAACAATATGCTTCAGTTTATTTATTAAAATATTTGCGGTAAAAACTCCAATATCCGAGTTAATTAAAATTTCTTCTAACTCTTCCCAAAAATTTGCGTCGATTCTTTCTTTAGATTTAAAGAAATTATATATTTTTCCGACAAAATTTAGCCTTGTTTTATTTAATTTATCTTTTAATTTATTTATCCAGCTTATAAATTTCATTTTTTTATTTTATAGATAAATTAGGATGCCCTAAAAATTTTATATTAAATAATAAATTGCATTCTCTTTCTATAAAATCAGCATTATTAAACAAAGAATATAAAGAATGAATAGTTTTTTGATTTGTCGCAGTGGAAACCTCATAAATAACCCCTCCTAAATCAAAAAAATAAGTTAAGCCCATTTCTTCTTCCCGGGGATGAACGGAAATACTCATTAATGATGCTCCTAATACTTTAATGCGGGAAATAGTTTCTAAAAAATTAGCATTAAGACATTTTAAGGAAATCTTCTTTTTTTCCATAACTATATTAATTCTCTGCAAAATTTACTTATTTAAGATTAAATTTTTTGAAGCGGCTTAAAAGCATTATTTTGTATTCTATAACGATTCAATATTCCCTCTAGCGCCCTCTAGCAGTTTTTAAGTTTTCTAAATAGAGGCGTTTAAAATTAAAAATTCCCAAAGCATTGAATTTATTATTAGAAAAACCATGAAAATCCGATCCAGCAGTAATCAGAAGATTATTTTTTTGGGCTAATTTTAAATAAAATCTTTCTTCTATAAGAGAAGCTCGAGGAGAGAACGCTTCAATTCCTAATAATCGGGCTTCTTTTAATTTTAAAATTATTCTTTCGGCATTTTTTAATTCTTGCGGATGGGCTAAAACAGGCACTCCTTTAAATTTTAAAATTAAACTAATTCCCTCTTGAGGAGTTAATTTTAAGAGAGGAACATAGGCTGGAGCGTCTTTTTTTAAATATTTGTCAAAAGCTTCATGGAGAGAATTAACTTCACCTGATTTAACTAATAATTGAGCAATATGAGGACGCCCTAAAGAATCTACTTTAGATTTTAAAAGTTTTTCCCAAGATAAAAATATCTTTAAATTTTCTAGTTTTTTTAAAATTTTTTTAGCTCGAATAATCCGATTATTTTGCAATTTTTGAAGTTCTTTTTTAAATTTAATATTTTGATAATCAATAAAATATCCTAAAATATGAATTTCTTCTCCATAAAAATTAGTGTTTAATTCAATAGCCGGAATAATTTCAATTTTATAAATTAAAGAAGTTGTCAGCGCTTCTTTAATTCCCTCAACGCTGTCATGATCGGTAATAGCCAATGTTTCTAATCCCAGATTTACAGCTTGTTTTACCAGCGCTTGCGGAGTTAATTCACCGTCTGAATAATTTGTATGAGTATGTAAGTCAATTTTCATTATTTAAATATTTCTTTAGAAAAAATAAAAATAGCCTGCCTAAAAATTATAACAGACTATTTTTTAAAAAATTTTTTAATCTTAAATTATCTTGGTTCTATAATTAATCTAATCGCAGTTCTTTCTTCCCCATCAATTTTAATTTCCGTAAAAGCGGGAATACAGATTAAATCCATTCCGCTTGGAGCTACAAATCCTCGCGCAATTGCTACAGCTTTTATAGCTTGATTTAATGCGCCGGCGCCAATAGCTTGCATTTCCGCAGAGCCTTTTTCTCTCAAAACTCCGGCTAAAGCGCCAGCTACAGCATTAGGACTGGATTTAGACGATACTTTTAAAAAATCAACTTTTTCTATAGTTTCCATTTTTTTTATTTCTTCCATTTTTTTATTCCTTCCTTCCTTAATATAATAGTATTTAAATATTTCATTTTTTATTTTAATTATAAATTAGATGACTTTTTTAAGATTCCTCCTTTTTATATACTGGTATAAATTCCTGCAAACGAATTAATTTTTCCACGCCGCCTCCTTCTTTCGTTTGGATTATAACTCCTTCCAGCTGAGTTTGCCCTTCTGCTACTTCAAAACGTTCAGGCATTTGAGTAAGGAATTTATTTATAATGATCTCTTTTTTAACTCCTAAGATGGAATCAACAGGGCCGGTCATTCCTACATCAGTAATATACGCTGTTCCTTTAGGCAGGATTTTTAAATCAGTAGTAGATACATGAGTATGCGTTCCTATTACAGAACCAACTTTTCCATCTAAAAAATGTCCTAAGGCTAATTTTTCCGAAGTAGCTTCGGCATGAATATCAACTATTATAATTTCTGCCTTTCCCTTTAAATTTTCCAGTTCTCTTTCTGCAGCTTGAAATGGACAATCAACAAGCTGAAAATTCCCCATAAAAACTCTTCCCAATAGATTAAATACCGCGATATTTTTATTTTTAATTTTTCCTAAATATACTTTTTCTCCTGGGACTCTAAGGGGGAAATTTGCCGCGGCTAAAATTCTAGGATTAGTTTTTAGATATTCTATAATTTCCTTTTTATCCCAAATATGATTGCCCATTGTAATTACGTTAACTCCTAAATTAAAAAAAAATTCTGCAATTTTAGGAGTTATTCCGAAACCACCTGCGGAATTTTCTGCATTAGCGATGACAAAGTCTATATTATATTTATTTTTTAAGGCAGGAAGCAACTTTTCTACAGTTTCTCTGCCTGGTTTACCTACAATATCAGCGATAAACAAAATATTCAAAATATTTTACCTTTAAATTTATTTAGCATAATTGATAAATCTAGTTTCTCTAATAATAGTTACTTTAATTTGACCCGGATAATCTAATTCATTTTCAATTTTTCTGGCAATATCATGAGCCAGCTTGCCAGCTTGCAAATCATTAATTGCTTCAGGTTTTACCATGACTCTAATTTCTCTGCCGGCTTGAATAGCATAAGATTTTTCTACTCCTTCAAATGAATTAGTAGTTTTTTCTAAATTTTCTAAACGTTTTAAGTATAATTCGACTGATTCGCGTCTAGCGCCTGGTCGAGCTGCTGATATAGCATCGGCAGCTTGAGTTAAAACAGCTTCTATGGTTCTTTGAGGCTCATCTTCATGATGAGCGGCAATAGCATGAACTACTTCGGCAGATTCATTATATTTTTCAGCAAATCTTGCTCCAATTAAAGCATGCGGACCTTCTATTTCAGAATCTAAGGCTTTGCCAATATCATGTAAAAGGCCGGCTCTTTTTGCTAAAGCTACATTTACTCCTAATTCTCCGGCAATTATACCCGCCAAATGTGCTACTTCTAAAGAATGCTGCAAAACATTTTGTGAAAAGCTTGTACGATAACGCAATTTTCCTAAAAGCTTGATAATCTCAGGATGAATGCCGGGCAGACCTA
>JACPDS010000053.1:0-4313 GCA_016183885.1 Armatimonadota bacterium | reverse complement strand
GCCAAATTTTGACTTCTATTTCTTTTTTAGCGCGTTCAACAACTTCTTCAATTCTAGCAGGATGAATTCTACCGTCAATAATTAGTTTTTCTAAAGCTATTCTGGCAGTTTCTCGACGAATAGAATCAAATCCGGAAATAATTACCGCTTCAGGGGTATCATCAATAATTAAGTCTACACCGGTTAAAGACTCTAACATTCTAATATTTCTTCCTTCTCTTCCGATAATTCTTCCTTTCATTTCATCATTAGGGATAGGTACTACCGAAACTGTTGTTTCAATTACTTGTTGATAAGCGTATCTTTGAATAGCATCCATAATAATAATTTTAGATTTTTGATCCGCTTCTTCTTTGGTTTTTTCTTCGATTTGTTTTATTTTTTTGGCCATTTCTAATTGCAGGTCTTTTTCTAAATCTTTTAAAAGCAATTGTTTTGCTTCTTCAGAAGAAAGTTTGGAAATTTTCTCTAATTCATCTCTTTGTTGCTGGTGGAGTTGGTTTAATTTATCCTTTATTTTATTAATTTCTTGCTCTTTTAAGGATAGACTTTTTTCTCGTTTTTCTAAATTTTCATATTTTCTCTCAAAATTTTCTTCTCTTTGTAAAATTCTTCTTTCCAAGCGTTGAAATTCTATACGGCGTTCTTGAATTTCTTTTTCTATTTGATTTCTAATTTTAAAACTTTCATCTTTAGATTCAAGAATCTTTTCTCTTTTAATTGCTTCTGCTTCTTTACGAGCTTCGCTTAAGATTAATTTGGCATTTTCCTTAGCTGCAAGCAAGCGTTTTTCAATAATAAATTTTCTGCCTATAGCCCCTATAATAACGCCAGCTATGACTAAAATTGCTGAATATATTATATCCATCTTATCACCTCCTTTATTCAGTTTTGAGTTTTATTTCACATCCCCCCTGAAAATTTTAAAAATATAACTTTTGAAGATGAGTATATATAAATAGTTTATATTTTATATTTTCTTTTTACGGCTGTCAATTTTTTTAATTTTTTAATTTAAATACACTTCACTTTGGGTTCTTGATTATGATTAATAAAGTTAATTAATTGCTCAATATGTTTTCTTACAAATTCATTTGAATCGTTAAGCATCTCTTTAAGATAAGGCAGAACCCCGAATTTATCAATATTAACCAAGGCATAAGCGGCTAAGATTTTAATCTTTAAGGAAGGATCTTTTAATAATAAAATTAAAGTTTTATAAGCTCGTTCATCGGGAATAAATTGAAAAGCCCTTACGGCCGCTTCTCTTATATCTTCATTTCTGGAAAATATAGCTTCTATTAAAGCCGGTACAGCTTCATGGTCCCCAATTTGCTCTAAAGCCGAAATAGCGTAAAGACGTTTGCCCGGTCGTTTTTCACTTAAAATTTCCAATAACATTTTTAAAGCTTCCTGCCCTTTAATTTTTCCAATAGATATAGAAGCGTAATGGCAAATGAGTTCATTAGAGTCATTTAAAAGTTTTATTAAGGGCTCTAAAGCTTTTTTAGATTTTAATGCTCCCAGAGCCAGAATTACCTGCATTTTTACTATAGGTGAATGAGTTTTATCTAAGACGCTAAGAAGCGGTTCTAAAGCTTCCCGGGGAGCAATATCCTGAAGAGCAATAGCTGAATAATAAATATTTTTAGGGTCGCCTAAAGCATCAATTAAAGTTTTAATTTTAGAAGTATTAATTTTGCCTAATAAGAAAGCGGCTTCTTCTCTTACATATTTATGTTCTTGTTCATTAAACATTCTTTTTAATAATTCTAAATCCCAGCTATCCTGAAGAAGTTTTGCTCTAACTACCCTTATTTTATTTGGATCTAAAGCAAAATTAGAATCGAAACAACTGTTTAATTTTAAATTGCGATAATAAATACTGATAGATTCTGACATTCCTAATAATAAACGTTTTTTAGCTCTGGACATTGGATGAGCTAAAGATTTAGTTTTTCCTACCTTCTTAATAGAAAAATCTCTCAGCCACTTTCCGCCTATATTTTTAATAATTATTTCTCCAAGGAAGCTGCCTATCATTATTATTGCTTGATAATAATGACTTTTATGCTCTTTAAAAAATAAAATAACTAAATCATCTAAAATTTCCAGAGATTCTTCTTGGAAGTCTAATTTTAAATCAAATTTCTTTTTGATTAATTCAATTAATTTAAAAGCTCTTTCTTTAAGATGATTTTTAAGTTGGTTATCAGCTTCTCTAATCAGCATGTTATCCTCTAAAATAATTTAAGGCTTCCTTCGCAATTAAAGCCAGGGCTTCATTTATTTTATAAATATCCTCGACCTCTTTGGTTAATAAAGATAAAATAAAAGGATTTTTTCCCAAAACTACTATTCCTACATCATGATTTATCTTGGAAATTTCTCCGGTCTTATGAGCCACTTTAACAGCTTTTGGAAAATATTTCGGAATTTTTTCATTGTATTGCTGGCGATAAAGAATATTTAAAGCTAATTTAGTTAAAAAAGAAGAAAGTAGTCTCTTCTGCCATAATTTTTCCAATAAAGTTGACATTTCATATGGAGTAACAAAATTTTTGTATTTTAAAGTTTTAGGATTAATCATGAGTTTTCGGCCTAATATACTTTTAGTTAAACCAATACTTCTCATAAAATTATTTACACTTTCTATGCCGATTAAGTCAATTAAAATATTAGTAGCGGTATTATCAGAAATAACAATCATTAAATTCAATAAATCTAAAATAGTGATTTCAATGCCGGCATGCAACTCTTTAAGAATACCTGCGCCGCCCACTTTATCCGATTCTTTCAAATGGATTTTGTTTTCCAAAGAGAGCTTTTCAGCTTCTATTTGTCTTAGAGTTTCTATTAAAATAGGGATTTTAATAATGCTGGCGGCAGGGAAAATTTCATTTGGATTATATAAAAATTTTTCCCCGGAATTTAAATTTTTAACAACTATCCCAAAAGTTGTTTTATATTTTTTAATAATCCGGCAAATCTTATTAGATAAAGTCATTATTTTCTGGAAATTCGGAGAGCTTGGAAGGGGAATAATTACTTGAAGCGCGTTTTAATTTTCTTTCACATTCATCGCATAAAAAAGTATTTTTATTGTCAAGGTCATAAATAGAATTAGAAAAATACATCGCGCATTTATTATTAAAACAATGCTTAATTCCAAATAAATGTCCTAATTCATGGATAATTTCCCCTAAAATTCTTATAAAGAATCTATCTTCGCAAGCTGTTTCTCCATAAAATTCAGGATTTAATCTAAAAGTAGAAATTAAAGAAATTTTAGATATAAAATCTGAATAACCATAAACAAAATTTAATTTAGGAACAAATAAATCAACGGCTGTAATACCTAAAAGAAATTTAGCATCTTTAGGCATAACTTTTTTTAAACGTTCAATGGCTTTAGAAACTAAATATTGATTTCTAGAAGGGTCTAAAGCTTGGCTAGGCAGTGGAATTGCTCCCACAACTTTAAATTCATAAAGAAAACGTTCTTCTAATAATAAAGCCGCTTTTTCTAATAATTTTTTTTTAAATTTTCCTACCGAAGTTAAATAAATTTTTGACAAACTAAATCTCCTTTTTTTAAAAAATTTCTTTAAAAATATTAAAATTCCTGCTTGAGGTGATTATTTATTAGAAAAAAATTTAATGTAGAAACGCAAAATTTTAAGTCTTTACATTAGGGAGGAATTTAATGTATTAAATTTAAAAGAAAAATAAAAAGCTCTAAATTATAAATAAGATAGAGCCTTTTATTTTTAGTCTTAAATTTTAGATTTGATTAAGCGCTAACAGCTTCTTTAGTGTTTAGTTTTTCAAAGCATTCTCTGCAATAAACTGGTTTTTGATATCTGGGCTGGAAAGGAACAGAAGTTTTATTTCCGCATTGATAACAAACTACTTCGAATAACTCTCTTGTTCTTCTGCCGAAATCACGTTCTTTGCGTCGTGTAGATCTACAGTCATAACAACGAGCTGGTTCATTTTCAAATCCTTTTTTTGCATAAAAAGATTGTTCACCTGAAGTAAAGGTAAAGTCTTTTCCGCATTCTTTGCATTTTAGAGTTTTGTCCTGATACTCCACTTTTATTTTTTCCTCCTTTTTTTATTTTTTTCGAACTTGTCTTCCGTGTTCCCATACCTTTTCAGGTTACCTTTTTAGCAAAAAATATTTGTTTCTTTGTAAGAGGCCCCCCCAAATTTGGTGCAAGTTCCTTATGGATTTTTTGATTATAGCACTATTAAATATAAAAATCAAGTATTTGAATGCGTTCTATACATATGCACCATTTTAGTATTTT
>JACPDS010000052.1 GCA_016183885.1 Armatimonadota bacterium | reverse complement strand
GCTTTTTATGGAAATTTTTTAGTTTTAGTAAGAGCTTATGCTTATATTAGAACTTTAGGAGGGAGAGGTTTAAAAGAAGTATCGCAAACGGCAGTCTTAAATGCTAATTATTTAATGAAATCTTTAAGCGATGATTATTTTATTCCTTATAAACGCGCTTGTCAGCATGAATTTGTAATTTCTTTAAAAAAACAAAAGGAAAGAGGGGTTAGGGCAATAGACTTGGCTAAAAGACTGCTTGATTTTAAAATTCATGCCCCAACAATTTATTTTCCTTTAATTGTAGAAGAAGCCTTAATGATTGAACCTACAGAAACAGAGGGTAAAGATGTATTGGATTATTTTATTTTTGTTATGAAGAAAATTTCCCAAGAAATAGAAAAAGAACCTCAAATTTTAAAAGAATCTCCGCATAACACACCCGTTAAAAGATTAGACGAAGTTTTAGCGGCGCGGAAATTAAACTTGCGCTGGAAGGGAAAATTAACTTAATAAAGATAAGCGAGGTTTTATGCTGCTTTCTAAAAGAATCGCCAGATACCTAGAAAAAAATATTGATAAAATTGCCGATAAAGTTTCTAATAGAATTTATCAAGAAATTTACTCTTATCATCAAGGCTCTATGCCTAAAGAGGAATCAAAAGAAGCTAATAGAGCCTTTTTAGATTTTATTAAAGAAAAATTAAAGATTCAAAGCACTTCATTTTCCAAAGAAGAATTTTTATTTAAAGATTTAGTAAATTTTGAAGAAGGAATTGCCGCTAGACGTCTTAAATATAAAATTGATTTAATTGATCTTTTAAAAGGAATTAATATTTTAAGAACCGCTTTATGGGAAAATTTAAAAAATAAATTTAAAGATGAATTTTGCAGGGTAAAAGATTTTTTTGATTTAGAAGAAAGAATTAATTATCTATTTTGCAAGTTTATTATAGGTGTTTCCGAGGTTTATTTGAAAAGTCAAAAAGAAGTTTTAGAATATAATGAAGCCGCTTTTAAAAAATGGGAAGAAGTAGTTAAAAGTGCCCATAATATTGAACTTAATATTCCCTGCAGGGAAGAATTTGCGGCAATTGCCCGTCTTCAAGCTGAAGCCATTGCGAGACGATTAAGATATGATGAAGAAGAAGTTCAAGATATTAAAATTGCCGTAGGCGAAGCTTGCGATAATGCTATTGAACATGGTTTTTCCAGAAAAGGAATTGATGTTCATTATCATCTTTCTTTAGATTATTTAACTATTGAAGTAAGGGATTATGGGAGCGGTTTTAATCCTGAAGGGAAAGGGGAACTTCCGGCCGATTTATTATCGGAAAGAGGCAGAGGGCTTTTTTTAATGAAAGAGCTGATGAATAGCGCGGAAACTAAAAGTAAGTTGGGCGAAGGGACATTAATAACATTAACTAAAAAAAGACATTTTTTAAGATAATTTCTTTATGAAATGGCGTTTGATTTGGCAGGAAGCTCAAGATCCCTTTTTTAATATGGCTTTAGACGAGGCGCTTTTTCTCTCTTACAGGATTCCCGCTTTGCGTTTTTATACTTGGAGCGAACCTGCAATTTCGATTGGATATTTTCAATCTTTGAAAAAATTTAATCTTGAAAATTTAAATATTAAATATGTGCGTCGTATTACCGGAGGCAGAGCGGTTTTTCACTCTCAAGATATTACTTATAGTTTAATTTGTCCCGCAGGCGCGCTTTCTATTTTAAGTTTTTACAAGTTAATTAGCCGGGCATTTATTAAAGGTTTAAAATTCCTGGGAGTTCAAGCAGAACTTACTTCTAAATTTAATAATCAAAATAATTTTTGTTTTGCTTCCAGTTTCGGAGAAGAAGTAGCGGTAAAAGGAAAAAAAATTTTAGGGAGCGCCCAGGTAAGAAAAGAAAATCTTTTACTTCAGCAAGGAAGTTTGATTTTAGATTTAAATAATAACCTTGTTAATCTTGATTTTAAAGGTTCTTTAACTTCTTTAAAAGAAGAATTAAAAAGAGAGGTAAAAATTAAAGAAGTTGTCTTGGCGATTATTGAAGGATTTAAAGAAATCTTTAAGGTTAAATTTTATAAAACATCACCTACTTTAGAAGAAATAAATTTAGCCGAAAAACTTAAAGAAAAAAAATATCAAACCCGGGAGTGGAATTTTCTAAGATAAACTTAGGATTTAATGTTTGGAGGAGATTATGCCTATTTATGAATTTAAATGCAGTCATTGTAACAATAAATTTGAAGAAATTTGCGCATCCGATCTAGAAATAAAGGATTTGACTTGTCCTAATTGCGGCAACAAAGAGTTAAAACGTTTAATTTCTTTATTTAGCAGTAGTAGAGGAAGCTTAACTCAAGGAGAAAATTTTGGCGATTCCGGATCAAGTTGTTCCAGCTGCGCAAGCAGACAATGTTCTACCTGCAGCTAATTTAATTAAAGGGGTAAAAAAAAATTTGCAAGTAAATATACGTAAAGCCGCATTAAACGATCTTGATAATGTAATTGATTTAGCTTCAGAGTATATTATTTACAGCCTTTCTCCTTATCGAGATGTCTTGATCGAGAAGATAAAAGAATTTCGCCGCAAAGATTTTCAAAATTTAAAAAATATTTTAGATTTTGAAAAAACAGCTCTATATATTGCAGAAAATGAAAAAGGTGAATTTCTAGGGCACATTTTAATTTTTATTACTCCTTTTGAATCTGCTATGGGAGAACTTCAAGGTTATATTTTTGATTTAGCCGTAAAACAAGAATATTGGGGGAAAGGAATCGGCAAACTCTTAATAAGACAAGCTGAAGAATTTACCAAAGAAAAAGGTTTAAATTATTTAACTTTGGGAGTATCAAGTTCTAATCAACGCGCGATTAAACTTTATGAATCTTTAGGATTCAAGGAAGAACGAAAGAAATTTATAAAAAAAGTGATTAATGGAAATTTTAATCCGCCCGGCTAGAAAAGAAGATTTTATTTTTATTAAAGATTTAGCCATTAAAAATTTTAAATTTTCTATTTCACCTTTAAGAAAAATAAATTTAAAAGAAGCAGAAAATAAAATCCAAGCTATATTAAAATCCTGGGAAAACTTGCTAAAAACACATCAAAATTTAAAAATTTTGGTGGCTGAGGCAGAAAACAAAATAATCGGTTATGTTATGCTGAAAGAACAAAAAGACTTAATTACTCAAATTCCAGAATTTTTTGGATTAGATTTAGCGGTTGAAAAAGAATTTCGCAAATGCGGAGTTGCCTTAGCTTTATTTAAAGAAGCCTTAAATAAAGCTAAAGAATTAAATTTAAAATATTTTAGCTGCTTAATTACTTCAAATAATACAGCTTCTTTAAATTTAGCTCAAAAACTAGGCTTAAAAGAAGAATACATAATAATGTTAAAAAGGATAGATTAAATGAAATTATTTTTAGATGGAGAAAACTTAACTTTTGAAGATATAGAGAATGTTGCCCGGAAAAATTTAAAAGTAGCCGTTTCTCCCGCAAAAAAAGCAGAAATAAAATCCAATCGCCATTTTTTAGAAGATTTGTTATCTCAAGAGCAGGTTATTTATGGGATTAATACAGGTTTTGGCAGGTTAAATAATATAAAAATTTCAGATATTGACTTGGAAACTTTACAGCGCAATTTAATTTTAAGTCATTGCGCAGGCGTGGGAGATCCTCTTCCGCTAGATTGTATTAGAGCGATTATTCTTATTAGAGCCAATACTTTAGTTAAAGGTTATTCAGGGGTAAGATTAAAATTAATTGAAGCCTTATTAGACTTATTAAATTTTAAAATCCATCCTTTAATTCCATCGCATGGGTCAGTAGGGGCAAGCGGGGATTTAGCTCCTTTAGCTCATCTAGCGGCGGTTTTAATTGGAGAAGGAGAAGTCTTTTGCTCCGGGAAAAAAATGAATGCGGGAGCTGCTTTAAAATCATTCGGGCTTTTGCCCTTTAAACTTGCACCTAAAGAAGGATTAGCTTTAATTAACGGCACTTGCTTGATGAGCGCTTTAGGAGTGCTTATTCTTCAAGATTTCTTCCTCTTATTAAAAATGGCGGATATTATTTCCACAGCAACTTTAGAGGCATTAGAAGCAACTGATGCCCCGTTTCATCCTTTGCTTCATAAAGTAAGAGAACATTGCGGCCAAAAAGCTACCGCTTATAATATTTCTCTTTTAATTAACGGTTTTAAAACAAAAAATATTAATAAAGTGCAAGACGCTTATTCTTTACGCTGTATTCCTCAGGTCCATGGGGCCGCTAAAGAATCGGCTAAATTTGCCGATTCTATTTTTAAGATAGAGATTAATTCAGCTACCGATAATCCTTTAATTTTTTCTAAAGAAAAATTAGTTTTAACGGGAGGAAATTTTCATGGCGCGCCGCTGGCTTTGGCTTTGGATTTATTAGCGATTGGATTATCTTATTTAGCGAATATTTCAGAAAGAAGAATTGATAAATTGCTTACCGCTTATAATCCCGATCTGCCTGTTTTTTTAACTTCTCAAGGCGGATTAAATTCAGGTTTAATGATCACTCAATATACCGCGGCTTCGCTTGTTTCGGAAAATAAAGTCTTAGCCCATCCAGCCAGCGTTGATTCTATTCCTACTTCAGGAGGTTTTGAAGATCATGTAAGCATGGGGGCAACTTCAGCCTTCAAGCTGCTTAAAATTTTAAAAAATACTCAAGATATTTTAGCCGTAGAATTGCTCTGCGCAATTCAAGCTTTAGATTATATAAATATAAAAAGAGTAAGCCGGGCAGTTAAAATTGTTTTTGAATCGGAAAGAGAAAAAATTCCCGCTCTTAAATCCGACCGCTTGCTTTATAAAGATATAAATACAGCCCGAAAAATAATTGCTCAAGGGGAATTAGTTAAAAAAATAGAAAAAGTTATCGGAGGGCTAAAACTAAATTAACTATGCTAAAAGAAACTCTCGAAGAAATAAAAAATAAAATTAAAATATCTGCTTTAAAATCCGGTCGATCTTATAAAGATATTATTTTAGTAGCCGTTACAAAGAGAGTAAGCGTTAATAAAATTAAAGAAATAATTTCTTTAGGGATTAATAACTTGGGAGAAAGTTATCTGCAGGAAGCAGAAGAGAAAGTTGCTTTATTTCCCGAAGCTAATTGGCATTTTATCGGGCACCTGCAGAAAAATAAAGTAAAAAAAATTATAGATTTATTTAATTTAATTCATAGTGTTGACTCCTGGGAAATTTTAAAAAAAATTAATCAGGAAGCGGAGAAAAAAAATAAAAAACAGCCAGTGCTTTTAGAAGTAAATATAGCCCGGGAAAGAAGTAAATTTGGATTTTTTAAAAAAGAAGTTATTCCTTTATTAAAGAGCGGGGCTGATTTTAAAAATATTTCTTTTTATGGCTTAATGGCTTATCCTCCTCTTTGTCAAAATCCAAACGATAATCGTCCTTATTTTAAAGAGATCTATCAATTATTTTTAGAAATTAACGCTTATAAATTTTATAACTGGGAAGGAAAATATCTTTCTATGGGAACAAGCAATGATTTTGAAATAGCCGTTAGCGAAGGAAGTAATTTGGTGAGATTAGGGAGAATTTTATTTGGCGAAAGGAATAAATAATTATGAAGATAACTCCGATTGATATTATTCATCAGAAATTCGGCCATGCTTTTCGCGGCTATAACGAGAAAGAAGTAGATGATTTTCTAGATGAAGTGTTAAAGAGTTTTGAAGAAATTACAGAAGAAAATAATCACTTAAAGGAAAAAATAACTATTTTAGAAGAACGTCTCGGACATTTTCAAAATTTAGAAGAAAGTTTGCAGAAAGCTATTTTAACCGCTCAGAAAACCGCTGATGAATTATTAGAGAATAAAAAGAGAGAAGCTGAAATTTTAATCAAAAATGCAAGCCTGCAAACTAAAGAAATTTTAGAGGAAGAAAAAACCGAAATTAAGAAGTTAAAAGAAGAAATTGAAGCGCTTAAAAAAAGAAGAGATGGGTTTATTTTAGAATTTAAAAATCTCTTAAAAATTAATTTGGATTTTTTAGAAGAAAGTAAATTATCAAGATTAGAAAAAGATTAAAAAAATATTTTTTAGAATATATGTATATATAATATGCCAAATGAAAAAGATCCTTTAATCAGCTTAAAAACCAGTTATTTAGGGGATAAAATATTCCGCCGCCGCCGTAATCGTAATATTATGTTAAGAAAAGCTTTAGGAGTTTCCGGGCTTTTCAGCATGGTTTACGCTAATGTAGGCTCTTCTATTTATTATGCCCTAGGAGTGACAGCTTTATACGCTCTCGGGGCTACTCCTTTAGTTTTTTTGTTAGCCGGGATACTTTTTATTTTCACCGCTCTTTCTTATATTGAGGGAACGGCCGCTATTCCTGAGGCTGGAGGAGCTTCAAGTTTTGCAAGACGCGGCATTAATGAATTCTGGAGTTTTTTTGCCGGCTGGGCTCAAATGCTGGATTATATTATTACTATAGCTATTTCGGCTTATGTTTCAATTGGTTATTTAGCTTATTTTTATCCTGTTTTAAAAAATCATCATTACCATATTTTAGGAGCTATAATAGTTTTAGCTTTATTAATGATTTTAAATGTAATCGGGGTAAGAGAATCGGTAAAATTCAATTTTTTTGTTACTATATTCGATTTATTTACTCAAGCAGTTTTAATTTTATTAGGAGTTTTCCTGCTTTTAAATTTTAAAACTTTAATCTCTCAAATTCACTGGGGAGTTGCCCCTACATGGAAACAATTAATTTTTAGTATTTCTATAGTTATGGTGGCTTTTACGGGAATTGAAACAGTTTCTAACATGGCTGAAGAAGCTAAAAGCCCTGAAAGAAATGTGCCGCGCTCAATTTATTTATGCGTGGGAGTAGTATTATTAATTTATTTAGGAATGTCAAGTATTGCTTTAAGCGCTATGCCCGTAAAGTTAGTTGACGGCCATTTCATTACCGAACTTTCGACGCGTTTTTTAGATGATCCCATAGCCGGAATAGCTTATTATTTGCCCTGGGGAGCAAAATTTATGAGTTTCTGGGTAGCTTTTTTAGCTTTTACCATTCTTGTTATTGCTACTAATGCCGGTTTAATGGGAATTTCTCGTTTAACTTTTTCCATGGGACAACATAAACAACTTCCTTCGGCTTTAAGCAAGATTCATCCTAAAACTAGAACCCCTTATATAGCGGTAATTTTCTTTTCTATTTTAGCCATGATGTTGCTTATACCGGCTGATATAACTAAATTAGCCGATGCTTATAGTTTTGGAGCAATGCTGTCTTATGCCATAGCTAATATCTCTATTATCGCTTTAAGAATTAAGGAGCCGGCTTTAAACAGACCTTATAAATTAAAACCTAACATTAAAATTAAAGGTGTGGAAATTCCTATAACGGCAGTATTGGGAGCAATTTCTACTTTTACTGTCTGGCTTATTGTGGCAATTACCCATCATTACGGCAGATTAATTGGAGTTCCTTTTATCATAGGAGGAATTTTAATTTATATTATTTACCGCAAACGTCATAATTTACCAATCTTTGAAATGGTAAAAATTACTCATAAAAGATAAAAATCTCTCCGCGCATTTTTTAAGGGGAGGTTCTAAAAAGCCCCTATATCTTACTTAAATTTATTGCAGGAGTTCAATCTGTAGGGTTGTAGGGGGGCTTGTCCAAAAACATAACTTGCCGCCTTATGTAGGGGTTTGATTTATCAAACCCGCTCTATTAACCTTGATGCTGGCAGGCGCGGGTTCAATAAATTGAACCCCTACAAATTAAATCCCTACCCTTATTAGACAGCTCCCGCTAAAAAAGGGGAACCAAGAAAGACTCTGACCCTCTTCTTTCTTGAGTTATTTTTTGCGGGAAATGTCTTTGGCTAGGTTTAAGAGATTAGTTAGATTTTCAATAAAAGTATGTTGAATGGGATCATTTTCTTTAAGAATTTTGTTTCCCTCATTATCAAAATAAGCGGAAAATGTATTAGCGCTGTATTCATCTTTGTAAAGAGCTGAGTATGAACCTAAAAATTCGTGCGTTTTCCCCTGCTCATCTTTTACCCCCGGGGAGCCATATTTAGCTGGGTCGTTATCATATTTCTTGCACATCTGATAGTTTTTAGTGGCTTCAGGGAGAATATATCCCAAGAAAAATAATGGAGCTTCTTCAATTAAAGAGCCTTCAATAGCATGATAAATTTCATGTTTTAAGGGAGATATTTTTGAAGAAGCTTGTTTATTGTATAAATCGGCATTAGCTAAGATCAAATTATGCTTATTGTTTGTCAGGCAGGTATAATTTTTGGGGAATTGTTTTAAAAATTCAAGGTCCTTCAGGGGAATATGCTGGTTATTATAGTTGGTGTTTAGTTTATAAAAATCATCTAAGGCTTTAATATATTTAATAGAATCGCTATAAAGATAAACAACCTCTGGATTTTTGTCTTCAATATCTCGAATCATTTTTTTAAGCATAAATTCTGAGAAAAAAAGCTTATCTAAGTTTTTTATATTTTCTTTGGGAGCAAAGAATACTTTATTATCAAGGTTTTCTTCAATTTTTTCTAAAATGCGTTCTTTGAATTCATGCAAGTCTTTAGATTCAATCTTGGCGGGATCTAGATTTAATTTTATCTCCGGCATTTCAGATCTTATCTTTTTCAGGATTTCTTCCCATAATTTACATCGAACGACTGTTCGTTCATTTAATAATGCCACTCTCTTCGGAAGATGTCAATACCAAGGTGGGCTTTTTCTAGGAAGGGGTTAAAAATCGGATAACGCCGTATCGTTTCTTCCCCCAGCGGGTTTGGACAAAATAGAGGCTACCATTAAAAACACCGGCTCGATCGGTTCTCCAACCGTACTTCTCGGCATGGGAACCCACAACTTCGCGGTCACTCCAATCGATATTGGAGATCCAGGCTTGCATTGCGGCATAATCCAAACCGTTGCCGAACCGCATTTCATAAGAGGTCAACCCTAGCAAAACCGCCTCAAGATAGGGGGGAAAAGAGAGAAACCAATCATAACGATCCGGAGCCGCGGAAAGTCCGTCGCTGGTGACAAACAGCACCTGTCTTC
>JACPDS010000054.1 GCA_016183885.1 Armatimonadota bacterium | reverse complement strand
TAAAAGCTGGTTTTGGGCTAAATTTAAGTTAAGTTTGCTTTGAATTACTTTTTCTTCAGCCTTTTTAAGTTCTTCTTTTCTTGTCCCTTCTAAAAATAAAGATAATCTTTCTTTTGCTTGTTGGTATTGATAAAGAGAAGTTTCATAATTGGTTTTTAAACTTTCTAAATTTTGTTCCGAAATAAAACCTTCTTTAAATAATTCTTTGCCTCTTTTATAGTCGTTTTTAGTTTTTTTAAGATTTGTTTCCTCTTGAAGAAAGCCAGCTTCAATTTGTTTAATTTCCTGAGTGCGAAAGCCGTTTTGAAGTTCATTTAAATTATATTGCGCTTCATTTAATCCAGATTTTGCTAAAAGAATTTTATTGAAGGTATTTTCTTCTTGAAATTTAAGTTTTGTTTTTAAATCCGGAAGCCTGGAAATTATTACTTTCAAAGCATCTTTAATTTTTTCTTTCTGGGCTGATAATTCTTGTTTGTCGAGTTCCGCTAAAATTTGCCCATTTTTTATTTTATCTCCCTCGTCTATAAAAATATTTTTTATTTTCCCGAAAATTTGAAAGCTTAAATCTATTTCAGTAGTTTCAATGCTTCCGGAAATTTTTATAATTTTAGAATTATTATGTTTATTTAAATAATAAAAATAATAAAATATTCCCAAACTTAAAAGTAAGATAACAAGAATAATTTTTTTCTTCATTTATCTAGCTTGATGAAATCATTTGAGCATAATAATAAGAAAGAATTGCCAGTTCATGCGTTAAGTCGATATTCCGGATAATAATATCATCTGAAGTTTGAATTTTAGCTCCGGAAAAATTTAATATTCCTTTTATTCCCGCATTGATTAAAATGGAAAGCGCTGTTTGAGCGTTATTCGGCGGGACAGCAATTATTCCAAATTTTGCATTAGCGGCTTCAGGAAAATTTTTAATATCCATGATAGTTAAGTTTCCAATATTTTTTCCTATTTTTTGAGGATTATTGTCATATACTTCGGTAATATAAAATCCCCATTGATTAAAACCTTGATAATTAATTAAAGCGCTGCCCAAGTTTCCCGCGCCGATTAATATCACTTCATAATTTTGGTTAATCTGCATAATATGAGAAATTTTATTTATTAATTGTTTAACCGGATAACCAATGCCTTGAACTCCAAATTCACCGAAATATGAAAGATCTTTTCTAAATTGGGAAGCTTTGATCCCGGTTTTTTTAGAAATTTCTTCTGAAGAAATAATAGCAATTTCTCTTTCTTTTAAATCTAAAAGACAGCGGTAATATTTAGGCAAACGCAAAACTGTAGGTTCTGGAATTTTTATTTTTTTCTGCATATTTTTATAAAAAAATTCATTTTAAATAAAAAAAATCCTTTTTTTAATTTAAAGAGGTATTTCTAAAATAAATCTAGAATAAAAAATGCAGGAATAATTATTTTAAAAATAAACTGGAAAATATGATTTTAATATGCTATAATTAATTTAAAAGGGGGGGTGATTTATGTCTGAAGAAATTAAGATTGTTAAGATAGTCAATTGTAAAGGGGAAACTTGTCCTTCGCCTTATATTAAGTCAAAAAGAGCTTTATCAAAAATAGCGATTGGAGAAATTTTAAAAGTAATTATTGACGAACCATGTCCGAGGGTAAATCTCGCTAAAAGTCTTATAGAAGACGGGCATATCATTTTAGAAAAAAAACAAGTTACTGATACCGATTGGGAAGTTATTGTAAAAAAAGGAGGGATAAAATAAGATGTCCGATAAATCTATGCATAAGCTCATCTCTATAATGAATGAAATTCCTTATATAGAAACTTTTAGCTGCTGCGGAGGTCATCCGGAAGAATCAGCCGTTGAAGGGTTAAAATGGGCTATAGCTAATATTCATTTTGAAATAAAGGAAGAACAATATAATCTTTTTAAATGGTATAGCCTTATTGAAACTATTCTTTTAGAAAGAAAAAAGCTGAAACCGAAATATAGTTGGGGTTTTATAGTTGAAAAACAATTCTTACTTGAAGATAATTTCTTAATCTGGCGTTGGACTTTAAAAGTTGAAGTTGAAGGAGAAACCTATGAAAAATGTCAGAGTGGATTAGAAGAAGGGGTTAAATTTCTTAGCGATATTTTTGAAAAAGAAGCAAAAAAAGAATTGGAACGATGTGAAGTTTAAAAAATGAAGAAAAATATCCCTGTAATAACCGGCGGAATAATTATTGGAATTTTAAATCTTTATTTTTATTTAGCGCTTAGTCCTAAAATATTAGCTAGATCCACGGCTATTTCTATAGGAGGCGGCCTTGCCACCAGTTTAGCTTATTTAGAAGATTTTATCTTTAAAAATAATAATTTTTTTTCAGGTATTCCTCCTATTATATGGACATTAATCCCTGGGGTGGTAGTGGGAAGTTTTGCCGGAGCCGTTATTTCTAAACAGTTTAGCTGGAAATCTTTTTTAAAAACAAAATTAAGGACCGCTCAAATAATTAAATCCTGTATCGGCGGGTTATTGATTGGATTTGGAGTTATGCTGGGCAATGGTTGTTTATTTAAACACGCTCTTTCCGGTTTGCCTGGATTATCTCTTGAAAGTATCCTAACTTTAATAGGAATTATAAGCGGTATATGGATAGCCATGAAAATAGAAGAAAAATTTGAAGGATAAAACAAATGTCTTTTTTCGCTCTGGCTTTTTTAATTGGAATAATAATTGGATTTACAGCTCATTATACTAGATTTTGTATATTCGGATCGATTGCGGAGTGGATTGGATTAGGCGAAACAAGGAGACTTTTAGGAGTTATTGCCGCTATTTTTATTTTCAGTTTTATTCATTTCTGGGGTTTTCAGGGAAATATTAGCTGCGGAGGAGTTTGGAAAGGATACCCGGGGTTAAATTCTTTTATAGGCGGATTTATTCAGGGTATTGGTTATGTCTTAATTATAGCCTGTCCTTTTACTCTTCTTGTACGGTTAGGTGAGGGAAGTAAATCTCATATTTTTGCTTTAATATTTTTTGCCCTGGGGATTTCTTTATTTGGATATTTTAGGGAACCTATTGTGGATTTATTGTCGCCTTTCACCATTAAAACTCAAACTTTTATAAAATCAAGTATATGGGTAGATGAATCCAAGAAATTTAAAAAACATTTATCTTATTTTAATATTCAAACTATTGACGGAGGAAAAATAGAATATCAGGAAGGAAAAAAGTCGAATTTACTTATCCATCAATCTCCGAATGGGAATAAACGAGTTTTAGAAAATCCTATTTTACTTATTTATATTGCCCCTCCTTGTTGTCCATTTTGTTATCCTCAAGCAGTGGATTATATAAAAGAACTTGAAAATAAATTTACTAAACAAGGATTAGTTGTTCTGGGAATTTTTCGCGATCATAGTATAGACGACACTATTAAACCTTTCATTAAAGAATATAATACCGATTGGATTTTAGCCCGGGATCCGGAATATAAACTGCTTAAAAGATTTGATATTACCCCTGAAACATTTTTAACCGTTATGCTTATAGATAAAAAAGGAGACATTCGCTTAAAACAAGAAGGTTTCAGAGAAAAACATTTGCTTAAATATAAACAAGAAATTAGTTTAATTATTAAAAATAAATAAGATGAGCCGCTCCTTTTAAAGTAATGAAAAAAATAATTTTAATTTTAATCGGTCTTTTTTTATTAAATAATTGCAGCGGAGGGGGCGGAAGCAGTTTTACAGGCGGGGGAGGCGGCGGTTCGGATAGATCTATCCCTGCTTCAACTTCATCTTCTCCGTCTTCAATACATACTCCTGAACCGCTTATAAATATTAATTATTATGCTATTTTAATTTGAATTAACGATTATCCGGGGACTATTTATGATTTAGACTGGGCCCGGCCTGATGCGGAAGATTTAAGTCTTGTATTACAAAATTCCTCAAATTGGTCTGGAGCCGTTATTATAAAATTATTAGATAGTAAAGCTGCTAAAAGTGATATTAAAAATGCCTTGATTACCGCCGCAGGCAGAATAACCGCGAATGGAACTTTATTTCTTAGTTATTCCGGGCATGGAAGCAACATAGCGGGAACAGGCTATATTGTCCCTTGCGACGGGATAGCTGATAATGGAGTATATCCTCCTAATTGGATTAATTCCAATGATTTGCAAAGCTATTTAACGGCTTTCCCAAGCGGCGTCAAAAAATATGTAATTATTGATTCTTGTTATAGCGGGCTTTTTATTGATAAAAAAAGCGAACAAGTTAATGGGAAAGCTCGTTTTATACCACATCCTCAATCAGGATTAATTTTAAAAGAAGATTTTTTTCGCACTTTATCCTCAATTGAAAATTTAGTTTGTATTGCCGCATCAACTGGAAGCGAATTAGCTCAAGAATCTAACGAGTTGCAAAACGGAGTATTAACTTATTACCTGGTGCAAGCTTTAGGGGAAACTACTCTTTTAGGTCCGGCTGACCTTAATTCCGATAAGAGCATTTCCTCTGAAGAAACTTACACTTATGCTAAGGATCTGGTGACTGATTTTGTAAGGAATAATTTTGGCGCAGATAAACCCCAACATCCTCAGATACAGGATAATTATTCAGGCGATTTAGAAATTAAAAGATAAAAAGAATTTAAAACAAGAATAACAGGGAAAATTTTGATTAAGAGGCAGATAAAATGATTTCCAGCAATGACTTTAAAAATGGGATTACTATTGATTTAGACGGTATTTTATATACTATTATAGAATTTCAGCATGTCAAACCAGGCAAAGGGTCGGCTTTTGTAAGAACAAAATTAAAAAATTTAAAAACCGGTTATGTAATTGAGAAAACTTTCCGCGCCGGGGAAAAAGTTAATCGAGCTTATATCGAAAGAAAAGAAATGCAATTTTTATATCATAGCGCTGACGAATATACTTTTATGGATACTCAAAATTATGAACAAATCAATTTGTCAGCTTCGCAAATCGGAGAGGGGATTAAATGGCTTAAGGATGGAATGAAAATTTATATTTTATTTCATAAAAATCTAGCTTTAGGAGTAGAAGTTCCTAATTTTGTGGAATTAAAAGTCATTCAAACTGAACCGGGTTTTAAAGGAGACACAGCTACAGGAGGCAGCAAGCCGGCTATTTTAGAAACAGATGCTCAAATTCAAGTTCCCTTATTTGTAGAAATTGGAGATATTATTCAAATTGACACTAGAAGTGAAATTTATTTAAGAAGAGTATGACCGTAGGGGTTTGCAAATTAAATTTATATTTATTAGATAAACCTGATTCTCTTAAGACCAAAAGACAAATTTTAAGGAAAATCAAAGAACAAATTAAAAATAAATTTGAAGTTTGTATTTCAGAAGTAGATGGATTAAATCTTTGGCAAAGAACAGTTTTAGGGATTGTATGCGCAACCCCAGATAAAATTAGAGCGGAGCAAATACTTAATAAAATAATTTGTTTTTTGGATAAAAACGCAAATATTGAGATAATCAATTGCTATTTAGATTTTTTAACAATTTAGAATAATAGGTGGTTGCAAAACAAGAGAAGAAGCAGGGGGTTGTCCAAAAAAAGGGGTAGCCGCAGACTTTAGTCTGCGTAAATATATATAACACCCCGAAGTTACATTGGGGCGGCTACCATATATAGCATATAAATATTTTAAATTTGACTTTTTGGACAGCCACCGCGAGAGCCTTCAAGGTTATAGGCTGTAAAAATTTAATAAAGAGGTGAAGTAAATGTTTTTTTCTAAAAAAGAAGATTTATTTAAATTTCTCTTTAAATTAGAAAAAATTGAGAAAAAGTTGGAAGAAATCCAAAAAAATCAATTTGAAATTGTTAAATTAATCCAAAATATCGGTTATCAAAGAAGAAGTAAAGATTATTATAATTTTAAAATTCATAAAAATTGATTTTTTAATATTTTAAAAATTATTTCTTTTTATGAAAAAAATTTTAATCATAATCGCTCCGGAAAAATTTCGGGATGAGGAGTATCAAAAACCGCGGGAAATATTAGAAAGTGAATTTTTAGTTAAAGTAGCTTCAAATACTAAAAATTTTTGCAAGGGAAGATTCGGCCTTGAAGTTAAGCCGGATTTAATCTTAGAAGAAATAAAAGCAAAAGATTATGAGGCGGTAATTTTTGTAGGCGGGGAGGGAAGCAGGATTTATTTTAATGACTTCTTAGCGCATAAAATTGCCCTTGATTTTTATAATGCCCATAAAATTGTAGCCGCTATTTGTATCGCTCCGATGATTTTAGCGGCATCTGGAATTTTAAAAGGCAAAAAATCCGCTGTTTATGCTTCTGAAATTGAAAATTTGAAATCTCTCGGAGTTTATTATAGCGCTTCTTCGATAGAAAAAGTGGATAATATTATTACCGCAAACGGCCCTGAGGCTGCGGAAGAATTTGGTTATTTAATTTTAAAATCTTTAAAAGGATGAAAATACTCATTCTTGGCGCCGGAGCAATTGGAACTTATCTTGCGGCAAAACTTGCTAAAAGCGGAATTGGAATAGGACTGCTTTCCCGTAAAAATTTTCAAATTTTAAATGAAAAAGGAATTAAAATAAAAGAAGGGAAAAAAGAATTTACTATAACTAATTTTAAACTTTATTCTTCTATTAATGAAATCCCTAAATCTTGCTGGGATTTCATTTTTTTTACCGTTAAAGCTTATGATTTGCTTAAAATTTTAAATGAAACTAAAGATTTATTTAAAGAGATTCCAGCTTTATTTTTTCAAAATGGGCTGGGCATAGAAGAAAGAGTTGAAAATTATTGGGGAGAAAATTTTTATTCTGCCGCTTTAACCACCGCAGTTAATTTTAAAGATGGAAATTTTATAGAAGCGAACAATTTAAAAGGAGGAATTAGTTTGGCTCCCGTTAAGAGAAAAGAAGCTCTCCAAGAACTTTTTTCTTTATTTAAAAAAGCCCGCTTTAATGTTTCATTAGTGGATAATTATAAGAGTTTAAGGTGGTCTAAACTGCTTTTAAATGTTTTAGGAAATGCCACTTGCGCTATTTTAGATTGGGATATTGTTGAAGTATTTTCAAACCCGAATCTATTTAAATTGGAAATTCAAGCTTTTAGAGAAATTGTAAAAATAATGAAAATGCTTAAAATAAAAGCTGTGAATTTACCGGGGTTTCCGGTTATTTTAATAATAAAACTTTTTTCTTATCTTCCTTATTTCCTTCTTAAGCCATTAGTAAAGTATAAAATTGCTAAAAGCCGGGGCGGGAAATTACCTTCTCTGCATCAAGATCTTATTTTGCAAAGGGAAAAAACTGAAGTGATTTATTTAAACGGAGCGGTGCTAAAAGAGGCTGAGAAATTAAAAATCAATCTTCCCGCAAATAAACTCTTGACAGAAACCTTAAAAGGGATTGCTTCAGGTAAAATAAATTGGTTGGAATTTAAAGCTAAACCTGAAAAATTAATAAAAAAGCTTGCAGGTTAGGACAACTTTCTCTTATATATTCTTAAGTGAGTGGCTGGAGTTTAAGATTTAAAGGAAAAGTTGTAAATCAAATTGATTTTTTGTTAACCTGCAAGCAAACTTTTTAATTTGCGATTAAATATTCACCTTCTCGATTATATTTTTCTTTAGATTTTAAATTTTCAAATTCTTGAATTATAGTTTGAAATGCTTCTTTCCCTGTTTTAATTGAAGTATCCGACAGTTTTTCTAAATTACTTTGCGTTTTTGGAGTAACAGTTATATAATCAGTTATAAAATTTTTAAAATTACTTAATATTTCATTAGGCCATTTTTCTTTTATTCCTTGAGATGCAGAACTATTTATTTTAAAAATTTTTAACATTATTAATCTCCGCTTTTAATATTAAAAAATTTGAATTATCTAAACCGATTACATTAATTTTAACATAAAATTTTCAAAAAATAAATTAAAAATTTGTTAAATTTGTTAAATTTTTGTTAAAAAAATGTAAAAAGCAGCCTTTTTTATATTAAGCGATAAGCGTAAAGCTGTAAGCATTAAGTAAACTAAAAAAGGGATAATTAGAGTAAAAATAGAATAAATATAGCCTCAAAATTTAGAATATAGGATATAAAACGATTAAACTTATGGCTGTGGGAAATTTATCTATTTTTACGGCATTTATCGGGGGACTGATTACTTTCATATCTCCCTGCGTACTTCCATTGATACCGGCTTATCTTTCCTTTATTTCGGGCGTCTCAATAGATGAAATGAGGTATCTTGAAGATAAAAAACAAATTACGCATAGAGTGATTCTTAATTCTCTTTTATTTATTGCCGGTTTTACACTTATTTTTATCATTTTAGGCGCTTCAGCTTCGTACTTTGGGAAACTTCTTTTAAAGCATCGAGATATTATAGAAAAAGTTGGAGGGACTTTGGTAATATTTTTTGGACTTCATACTATGGGGGTTTTTAATATAAAATTTCTTAACTATGAAAAAACATTAAAAGTTAAACAAACTTCCAGGGGTCTTGTCAAATCATTCTTAATGGGTTTAGCTTTTGCCGCAGGATGGACGCCCTGTATCAGCCCTGTCCTTTCGGCAATTCTTATTCTTGCGGCAAAACAAAATTCCATGCCTCAGGGAATGAGCTTATTATTTGTTTATTCATTGGGATTTTCGATACCATTTTTTCTGGCCGGGATGGGAATAAATATCTTTTTTGTATTTTTTAATAAAATTAAAAAATATTTCCGGGCAATTGAAATTTGCGCTGGAATATTGCTAATTTTTTTGGGAATTTTAATTTTTACCGATAATATTAATCTGCAGTCCTTACTTGATAAATTTTCTTGTATTTCGATTTATCTCAGCTAATTGGCAGGCAGTTTTTACTTTGGCGAACAAATTTTTTTCTTCTTGATAGGCTGTGCCGGGACAGCGTGAACAATATGAATTTATTTTACAATTAACGCAATCTTTTAAATTTTTATTTTTTATGCCGCGGATATCTTTTAATATCTTTGAATATTTCCAAATTGAAGAGAAATTATTTTCGATGAGATTTCCCGCGCTTAATCTAAATCCCGGGCAGGGATAAAGTTCCCCATAAGGAGAAACAGCGCACATTCGATGCCCTGCTCCGCAAGGAATTTTGTCAGGATTAATAATTTTAATTTCTTTTAATTCTTGAGGATTTTCTAAATAAAATTTTTCCCATTCCCTTTTATTTAAACGTAACTTTAAAGGATTTAAGTTTCCGTTATTTTTCATTAAAATAATCGGATCGGATTGGGCGGAAATACCTAACTTATGAGCAAATTTTTTAATTTCCTTATGTTCTAAAAAATTAAATTTCATTAAAGGAGTGGATATTTTTAAATTTATATTTTTTT
>JACPDS010000051.1 GCA_016183885.1 Armatimonadota bacterium | reverse complement strand
TGCTAAATTTTTATTAATATTAAATTGATTAATTTTTACTTTAGAGATAATTTTTTCGGCTAAAATTAAGATTTCATCCAGCGATAAAAAAGCTTCGCTCATAATGATTCTTCGGTTGGCTGAATCATCCAAAGTGCGTTCTAATAAAGTATCAGCGGCATTATTCCATGCGACCTGAGGCAGAACTTTTATATATTCAGCTAATGAGCAGATTCGCTCGGCTAAAATAGGATTTTTTTTAAAAGGCATAGCCGAAGAACCAACTTGATATTTTAAAAAAGGTTCCTGCAATTCCCCAAATGACTGCATTATTCTTAAATCGGCAGCAAATTTATGTAAACTTTGAGCTAAAGATGCTAAAAAATTTAAAATCCAGAAATCAATTTTGCGGGGATAAGTTTGAGCGGTAATTAAAAAAGCTTCTAAATTTAATTCCCGGATTAATTTTTTTTCTAAAATTTCTGTCTTTTTAAAATCTCCTTCAAATAAATTAACAAAACTTGCCGATGTTCCCACCGCTCCTTTTATTCCTTTAGTTTTGATTTCTTTTTCTAAAAATTTCATCATCAACAAATCTAAATAAAGGTCTTGAAGGTAAAAAGAAAAACGATAACCTAATGTAATTGGTTCAGCGCTTTGGAGGTGGGTAAACCCCATACAAACTAAATCTTTATAATTTTCAATAAATTTGATAAATTCTTTTAAAAGTAAAATTAGTTTGTCTTTAATTAAATCCAAGGCTTTCTTAAAACATAGAATTTCTGCATTATCAAGAATATCAGTAGAAGTGGCTCCCAGATGAATTTTTCCTCCCCCTTTTGGGCATTGAGAAGCATAAACTTTTAATTCTGCCATAAGGTCATGCTGAAGCTCTTTTTCTAAGGCAAAAGATTTTTCTAAATTTAAATTGGCTTTGTTCTTTTCGATTTCTTCATATTCAACTTTGCTTAAGAGCCCTAATTCCATTTGAGTTTTAGCTAAGGCCGTCCAGATTTTTCGCCAGGTAATACGCAGATTATATAAGGAAAAAATTTCCCGCATTTCCTTGCTTCCATAACGGAAAGTAAAATAAGAGAGATAATCTTTATAAGAAAAACCTTCCATAATTTAATATTTATATAATTGTATTTTAAATCCTTTAAAGGATTTTTTTAAAAAATTAGCGTATTTTTAAGTTAATGAGTAAAGTTAAAATAAGAATTACTCCCAAAATTATTCAAGAAGTTAAAAAACAAATTATGAGTAAAATTAAAACCCAAATTATGGACCAAGAAAAAATTAAGCGCACTTTATCTAGAATCGCCCAAGAAATTTTAGAAAAAAATAAAGGCATAAAAGACTTAATTTTTATAGGAATTAGGACAAGAGGAGTATTTTTAGCTAAAAGATTAAATAAAATTATTAAGAAAGTAGAAGGAGAAGAACTTCCTCTGGGAATTTTAGATATAAATCTTTATCGCGATGATATCGCATTATTATCTCATCAGCCTATAGTAAGAAAAACCGAGATACCTTTTGATATTACCGAGAAAAAAATTCTCTTGGTGGATGATGTGCTTTTTACCGGTAGAACTGTTAGAGCCGCCCTGGATGCTTTAATTGATTTAGGAAGGCCAAAAGTTATTCAGTTAATCGTGCTTTTAGACAGGGGAGGGCGGGAATTACCTATCAGGGCGGATTATATAGGCGAAATAGTGCCTACTTCAAAAAATGAATTAGTGGAAGTAAAGTTAAAAGAAATTGATAATCTTGATGAAGTAATAATTGTAAAGAAATGAGAAGAAACCTTTTAGAAATTAATGATTTAAAAACTCAGGAGATAAATTTTCTTTTAGAAGAAGCTGAAGCTTTTAAGGAAGTTTTAGCCCGCCCCATAAAGAAGCTTCCCACGTTAAGAGGAAAAACTATTCTTACCTTATTTTATGAACCAAGCACCAGAACAAGAATGTCTTTTGAATTAGCGGCAAAAAGAATGGGAGCGGATGTAAGTAATATTGCTGTCAGCGCCTCTTCTATTCAAAAAGGAGAAAATTTAAAAGATACTGTAAGAACCTTAGAAGCTATGGGAGTAGATTTAATCATTATTCGTCATTCTCAAGCCGGAGCGCCCCATTTAGTAGCTAAGACCGTAAAAGCTTCCGTAATTAATGCCGGCGATGGAACCCATGAACATCCTACTCAAGCCTTACTGGATCTTTACACTATTAAAGATAAAAAGAAAACATTTAAAGGATTAAAAGCAGCTATTGTAGGCGATATTGCCCATAGCCGGGTTGCTCGTTCAAATATCTGGGCTTTTACTAAAATGGATATGGAAGTAACTTTAATTGCTCCTCCTACCTTACTTCCCGCAGAGGTAGAAAAATTAGGACTAAAGCCGATTAAAATTTCTTATTCTCTGGAAGAAATAATTCCTAAATTAGATATACTTTATATCCTGCGTCTGCAATTAGAAAGACAAAAAAAGGGTCTTTTCCCGAGTTTGCAAGAGTATATTAAATTATACGGGGTAAATCCTGAAAAATTAAGGAAGTCAAAGCGCGACCTTTTAATTATGCATCCGGGACCAATGAATATCGGAGTGGAAATTACCGAAAGCGTGGCTACGTCAATGCAATCAGCTATCGAAGAACAAGTCCATAATGGAGTAGCCATCCGCATGGCTTTATTAAATTATCTTCTGGGAGGAAAAAATGAAGATCCTGCTTAAAGGCGCGAAAATCGTTGACCCCCAGAATAAGCTTAATCAGATTTTAGATATTTTAATTTTTCAGGATAAAATTATAAAAATAAGAGAAGACTTAGAGGAAGAAGCTAAAGTATTTAATCTTCAGGGGAAGATTATTATACCCGGTTTAATTGACGCGCATACCCACTTAAGAGAACCGGGCAGAGAAGATAAAGAAACTATTTTAAACGCATCTAAAGCCGCCGCCAAAGGCGGCCTTACAGCTATTTGCGCTATGCCGCATTTTCCGTTGACGGAGAACCGGTAAAAAACCCTGAATTAATGCGTAGAGCCTTAGAATATTCTAAGATGTTAGATTTGCCTTTAATTTCTCATTGCGAAGAAAAAAATTTAACTTTAGACGGAGTAATGCATGAAGGATATTACAGCACTTTATTGGGATTAAGGGGAATGCCGGCAGTTTCAGAAGAAATTATGCTTATGCGGGATTTACTTTTAACTCAAATGACTAAAGGAAAAATCCATATTGCTCATTTAAGCACTCAAAAAGGCGTGGAAATGCTTAAATGGGCAAAAGAAAAAAAGATTAATTTAACCTCCGAGACAACTATTCATCATCTTTTATTAGAAGACCGAGCTTTAACTTCTTTTGATACTAATTTAAAAGTAAATCCGCCCCTGCGGAGCTTTAATGATCGATCATCCTTAATTAAAGGTTTAAAAGAAGGCTTGATTGATATTATTGTAAGCGATCATGCTCCGCATACCCGGGAAGAAAAAGAAGTAGAGTTTGCTTTTGCTCCTTTTGGAATTTCAGGATTGGATACTTTAGTTTCCTTGGTTTTTTCAGAATTAGTAAATAAAAAAGTTTTAACTTTAGAGCGGGCGATTGAAACTTTAGCGATTAAACCAGCCGAAATTTTAAAACTTCCTAAAAGAGAAATAAAAGTTAATGCCCAAGCCAATTTAACTATTTTAGATTTAAATAAAGAAGAAATAATAAATAAAGATAATTTTTTATCTTTAGGCAAAAATACCCCTTTTAACGGTTTAAAATTAAAAGGAATTCCTGTAATGACTATTGTAGAAGGAAAAGTTGTTATGCAAAATGGAAAAGTTATTTTTAACTAAAGCTAAAATTTTAAAAAATGTTGAAATTGCCCCCAATTTTTTTTTATTAATTTTATTTT
>JACPDS010000047.1 GCA_016183885.1 Armatimonadota bacterium | reverse complement strand
TTCTTGCAAGAACTTGCTAAATTAGGGTTAAAACGTTTAGTTACCATTAATCGTATCGCTCTGTCTCCTAGTAAAGAAGGAGAAACCGGGACTTCTCCTATACTTTCCATATCCATTCCTGTTACTGCTTATCTTAAAGGAGGAGGGAAATAAATGTTAAAGAAATATAATTTTTTAGCAGTTTTAATAATATTAATTGGGTTTTTCTTAAATATCGACTTAATAAAAGCTCAAATTCCCACTAATATAGTTAATAAAGCAGCGGCGCCTGTTACTCCTTCTACTTCTAATACAAATAATCCACCAACTAACTCTAATAAGTTAGATTTTAAATCTACTCCTAATCTTAAATATACTTCAGGAGTAGGCAAGAGCGATCCATTTATGAGCGCTTTTCCAAAAAAATCTGTTTCGTCTAAAATGCCAGGCGCTCCTTCAGGTGTTCAGGGATCGGCAGGTCAACCTTCAGTTACCGGGATTGCCTTTATTAACGGATCAGTTTGGGCAGTTTTTGATTTTGGAACTTACAGTAAAGCCTTTAAGAAAGGAGATAAAGATAAAGAAACGGGATATTTCATTAAATCAATTAAGAGCAAAGTAGTGATTATTTCTAATGGAAAAAATGAAATAAAACTTAACTTAATAGAAGATACAGCTTACACTAAATCAGCAGAAAATAAAATTCCCGTTTTAGGGGTTCCTCCCCAAATTAATGCGCCTAATCCGACACAATCAGGTCCTCCGCAAACAGTTCCGCAGGTTCCGCCGACACAAGGTCAGATGCAAGAGCCTTCTAATCCGCCAACTCCGCCATCTGCGCCTCAAGTTCCTAATGCTCCGCCAGCTCCACCGGAAACTCAAGAACAAAAATATTAATTAGGAGGTGAAGAATGATAATAAAAGAAAAATATAAAATCTATAAAATTTTTACTGCTTTTTGTTTAATTTTAATTTTTATAAGCAGTTTAATTTTTCCAAGTTTTTCAGAATCTTTTTCTTTAATTACCAATGTAAGCGTAAAAACATTTAAAGACCAAGTAAAATTAGCAGTTTCTGGAAATCGGAAATTTGAATATAAAGTTATTAATATGAACGACCCTAATAAAGCTATAATTTTAGAAATTTTTCCCGCCCAATTAGAAAAAAATGCTAAAATTACCACTCAATTAAATTTTGGAAATATAGAAAAAATTCGCTCTAGACAATTTTCCGACAAACCCGATATTGTAAGAATAGTAATAGATTTAAAGGAGGGTGTAAAATATAAAGTTAGTTTTGCGCATAATAAAACCACTTTAAATTTAGCTTTATTTAATAATATAAAATTGCAAAATACCTTAGAACGCAACTCTATAAAAAATTCAACTCAAACCAATATATCTTCAAAATCAACAAAACCAATAAATTCACAAACTTCTAACAAAGTTCCATTGAAAAGTAAAGCTAAAACTGTTGCCTCTAAGATTGCTTCAAATCCTATAAAACCTGAAGTTAATCCTCCCAAAGTTATTACTACGCTTACAAAAAATTCGGCGCGCGTTAGCATATCTCCAACAAAATCAATGAATTTACCGCTGTCGGCAGAAAATTCATTAAAGGATAAAAATAAAACTGTATCTAAGATTGCTTCGAAATCAATAAAACCCCGCCTTATTTCTTCTAAAATTATCGCTTTTACAAAACCTAAAAAGAAAAAGGCCGGCTTAGTTAAAGAAAAATTATATAATTTAAATTATGATAATATTGATTTAGTCTATTTATTAAAAGATTTAGCCAAGAAAAGTAATCAAAATATAGTTTGGGATAGCGAAGTTAAGGGTTCCATTACTATAAGTTTAACTAATGTTACTTTAGAACGAGCTTTGCAGGTAATTTTAAATACCACTAAGTTTAGTTTTAAGCGCTTGGGAAATATAATTTTAATTTCTACCCCTCAAAAATTAGCTTTAGTTGATTCAGATGATCTTAAGCCTAGCGGTGTAGAATATATTAAAGTCATCTCATTAAATTATCTTAAAGCTGATGATGTTGTAAAAGCGCTTAGTAATATGAATAAGAAGTATAAATTTTCCAGCGACCCTAAATTAAATATAGTAATGATTAAAGCCCCGTTAGAATATATTAAAGATATGGAGAAGTTAGTTGCTCAAATGGATCAGCCTCCCGCTCCTCTTTTATCTGCTGATTTTAAAACTAAACTTGTTAAGCTAAAGTATGCTAAAGCAAGCGATTTGCAAAGTATGCTGAGCAGATGGTATAGTAATTTGCAGATTAGTCCGGATAACCGCTTAAATGCTTTCATTGTTTCGGGAGGAGAAGAAGATTTAAAGAAACTGGAAGAATTTATTTCCAAAGTGGATTTACCTCAAAAACAAGTCGTAATGGATGTTAAAATAGTCGATTTAACTGAAACAGGTTCTAAAAGTTTAGGTGTAAGCTGGAATAGTTGGGGAAGTTTGCTTACTACTACTTTAACTGAAGTTAAACATAATGGAACGGCTTTTCAATCTGGAGCAGCCTACACTTTACCCACTTATCAAGATCTTCCTTTTCAAACATTTGCCAGATCAAAATTTAGCATAAAGTTAGCTTTAAATTATTTAGTTTCCAAAGGTTTAGCAAAAGTTATTGCTACTCCTCAAATTGCTACTTTAAGCGGAAAAGATGCTAATATCACCGTAGGACAAAACTATCCTATAACTTATACGGATCCCAGAGCAGGCGGACTTCAAGCGCAATATATTGATATGGCTGTAAAGTTAACTATAAAACCAATTATTACTCCAGATGGTTATATTATGGCGGAAATTTCTCCGGATATCAGCGATTTGGCTTCTTCTTCAAATAGTACTTATCCTCAAACTATCACTAGAAGCGCTAAGACTAATATTTTAGTAAAAGACGGAGAAACAATTGTTTTAGGCGGTCTTTATCGTAAGGATAAACGGACCACTAAAAATAAACTGCCTGTTTTAGGCGATATTCCAATTTTTGGAGAATTTTTCAAGTCTACTGCCGATGATACTTCTAAAGATGAACTAGTTATTATGATTACTCCTAAAATTGTTTCTCAAGAATTATAAAGGAGGTGATTTAAAAAAATGAAAATAAAAAAAATTTTATTAAATAATTTATTGGTAATATTTTTAATTATAATTTTAAATTCTT
>JACPDS010000027.1 GCA_016183885.1 Armatimonadota bacterium | reverse complement strand
AAAATTTGGGGAATAGTAAAAGTCCCGTCAATTAAAATTAATTCAGGAATAGTTTTTAATTTTAAAACAGCATCCTGCATAGCTTTTAAAGTAGCTCTTAAGATATTATTTTGATTAATATATTCTACATCGCAAATAGAAATTTGAAATTCTAAAGCGCTTAATTTTATCTTTTCGAAAATTTCTTCTCTTTCTTGAGCTTTAAGCAATTTAGAATCTTTTAAATTTTTAATTTTAGGAATATTCTTAAAAATAACCGCGCCGGCTACTACTGGTCCTGCTAGCGGACCGCGGCCTGCTTCATCTACGCCGGCAATTAAATTATAATCGGCTCTAAATTCTTTTTCTAATTTAAACATTTGGTTCTTCTAAGGAAATTCTCCCGTATTTTCCATCTTGAAATCTTTTAATAATATAAAGAGCGGTTTTTTCTGCTGTAAAATTTTCTATTTTAGCAATAATGTTTTTAGAAGCTAAAAAATTAATTAAAAGTAAAGTTATTTCTTCTAAAGGTAAATTTTCTATTTTAACCGCTCCTGTTGCCGCTAAATGCCAGGCAGAAGCTTCATTAGTAATTTTAGGAAAAAATATTCCGGGTGTATCTAAAAATTTAAAATCATTAAAACTAATCCATTGTTTATTTTTAGTTACACCGGCTAATTTACCGGTTTTAGTCTTTTTTAAACCTGTAATTTGATTAATTAAAGTGGATTTGCCAATATTAGGAATGCCTAAAATGAGGATTTTTATCTCCGGTGGATTTTGGATTTTATTAATATCCGATTTTAATTTTTTTATGCTATTATTTTGAAAAACGTTAAATGGAATAACTTGTTTATTTTGTTTTTTAAAATATTTAATCCATTTTTCCGTAATTAAAGGATCGGCCAGGTCGGTTTTAGTTAATATATAAAAAACTTTTTTATTTTTAAAAAGATTCTCCAATTCTAGATTTCTAGAACTTTGAGGTATTCGACTGTCCAATAGGTATAAAATTAAATCAATATATTTTAAATTTTCTTTAATTTCCCGAAAAGCTTTAGCCATATGGCCGGGATACCAGTTAAGCTTCATTTGACAAATTCTAAACTGCCAAGAGGCCAAAAAATTAAAGCGGCTTTACCTTTTACTAATTTAAGAGGGATTGCGCCAAAAATACGGCTATCTTCGCTATTTTGACGATTATCTCCCATTACAAAAAGATGATTCTTGGGAATTTGAATAGGGCCGTAATTTTCAATATATTTTTTTATTTTAAAAGGTTCGATTGATAATTGGTCGTTAATGTAAACATCCCCATTTTTAATTTCCAGTTTTTCTCCTCCTTGAGCAATTACTCTTTTAATATAAATTTTATCAGGATCATAAGGGCATTTAAAGACAATTACCTCGAATTTTTTAGGGTCGGAAAAGTAATATTTAAATAAATTAATGATTACTCGCTCCCCGCTATGAAATTCTGGTTCCATGCTGCTGCCTTTAATAATAGAAACTCTTCCAATAAAATTAATAATAATTATAGTTAATGTAATTATCTGCAAAATATAAATTATGCTTTCTTTAATTTTTTTTGAAATATTCATTTTAAAATTTTAATTCTCCATGGAGGCCAAAAAATTACAAAAGCTTTTCCGACAATATTTTTTTGAGGTAAAAATCCCCATATATGGCTATCCCCGCTATTGGAACGATTATCGCCCATAACAAAAAAATGCCCGGGAGGGATGATAGTTTTTGGATAATCATAGTCGCAGGGAGTATAAATATAAGGTTCATATCGAGGCGCGCCGTTTAAATAAACTTTTCCTTCTTTAACTTCAAATGTATCTCCGGATTTAGCAATGATTCTTTTAATATACTCTTTGTCTCCGGCAAAAGCCGAAGGCGGAGGATGGAAAACTACTATATCTCCTTTTTCAGGAAGATGAAAACGATAAACAAATTCATTTACTAAGATAAAATCCCACTTTTGCAGGGTGGGAAGCATACTTTCCGAAGGAATATAAAAAGGCCTTACAATAAATTGAACAATAATTAAAGCCGTTATTCCTGCAAAAATTATACTATCAATATATTCTTTTACAATATATTTAACTTTTTTACTTAAAGTTACTTTTTGTTTTTTTCTAAAAAGTAAATTATGCTTCTTATGAGTATTAAAATCGCTAAAAATACAGCTAATTGGGTTGTAGTAATAGAAATAAATTTCATAAATTAAACAAACTTTTTATTTTCTTTCCCGAATTTTTCTTTCTTTGCCTATTTTTTCCCGTAGGTAATAAAGTCTTGCTCTTTTAACCTTTCCTTTTTTTATTACTTGAATTTTCTTAAGTATGGGAGAGTGAATTAAAATTGTTTTTTCTACTCCTACGCCGTGAGAAGCGATTCTTCTTAAAGTAAAAGATTCATTTATTCCTTTATTTTTTCTTTCAATACAGATTCCTTCAAAAGTTTGAAGTCTTTCTTTATCGCCTTCGATTACTTTAAATTGCACTTTTAAAGTATCTCCAACTTTAAAATCATGGGCATCTGTTTTTAGATATTCCTCTTCAATTAATTTAATATAATTTACCATTTTCTTTGTCCTTTCTTAAATTTTAATTATTTTATTCTTAGGGGTGATTATAGCATAAAAATTTATAAATCGCAATTTAAATTTTTTAAAAATTCCAAGTCGTCTTGTTTTAAAAATTCCGGACGCCTTAAATAAGTGCGTTTTAAAGATTCTTTTTTTCTCCAGGAGTTTATCTCTTTATGATTTCCCGAAAGTAAAATTTCCGGAACTTTAAAACCGTCAAAATCAAAAGGACGGGTATATTGAGGATAATCCAATAAATAATCGTTAAAGGATTCATTTTTCAGCGAATTTTCTTCAATTACTCCCGGAATTAGCCTTACTAATGCATCTATTATTACCATAGCCGGAAGTTCTCCTCCTGTTAAAATATAATCTCCGATAGAAATTTCTTCATTAATTAAGTTTACCCTTACTCTTTCATCAACTCCTTCATAATGTCCGCAAATAAAAATCAAATGCCGCTCTTTAGATAATTCTTTTGCCTTAGTTTGGTTAAAAAGTTTTCCCTGGGGGCACATTAAAATTATTCTAGAAGAATCATTTTTAATTGATTTTACCGCTTTAAAAATTGGTTCCGGCTTCAAAACCATACCTGCTCCGCCTCCATAAGGAGGTTCATCAATAGTTTTATGTTTATCTAAAGAAAAATCTCTTAAATTAATTAAATTAATTTTTAAATTATTTTTTTCTTGGGCTCTTTTAATAATGCTAAAATTTAAAAACCGAAAGGTTTCCGGAAAAGCTGTGATAATATCAATCCGCATAAATTTTTTCCAAATTAATCCACATTTTATTTTGTTTTAAATCAATTTTAAGAATTACTTCTTTTAAAGCCGGAATTAAAATTTTAGAATCCTCCAGAATATAAACATCATTGCCCTTTGTGTTTAAAATCTCTTTAATTTTACCTAAAAATTTATTATCTTTAAAAGAATATACATCTAATCCGATAATTTGAAAATGATAATAATGCTCGCTCTTAAGAGAGGTTAATTCAGAAAAGTGTATCTGCAATAATCCTCCTCTTAATTCTTGAGCTTCTTTTATATTGTTATATCCTTTTAGCTTAAGAAGAAGAAAATTTTTATGAAATCTTGCTTCTTCTATAATTACTTCAGTTTCTTTTTGATTTTTATAAAGATGAAATTTTTTTTGCTTTTTAAATCTTTCCGGGAAATCGGTAAGAATTTTTACTTTTACTTCTCCTTTATTCCCAAAACTAGCGGTAATTTCTCCGACAGTTATATATTCAGGGATTATCCCTCTCGAATTTCCACAACTTTCCAATTTTTAACCACCACTTCAGCTTTAGCCATTTTGCTTAAAAAATTATCTCCTATTTTTAACTGAACCGACCCTTCAAAAACCCTAAAAGGCAATTCCGCGCCTTCTTTTACTGCTTCAAATTCTTTAATTTTCCATTCCAATTCTTGTTTAAGTTGTTTAAGTTGATCTAATCCCATTTGCCCGCCTTGAAAGGGGGATTTAGATTGCGGTTCTTCATTTTTGGTATCAGCATGAGAATCATGGATAGTTTCAATATGTTTTATATTTTCAGAAATTTGATTAATAGTATTAACGGTTTCATTAATTAATTGTTCTTTAAATTCTAAAGTCATAATAATTTTTACTACTATCGGTCTTTTAATTTCAATACTATCCAATTTTTACTTCATCCTCCATTTATATATTTAAAAACATTTTTAAAAATTAAAAAAGCGTTAAAAAGTAAGCCTTAAGCGTTAAGCATTAAATAACTTAACTCTTAAAACTTAAAGCTTAACGCTTAAAACTAAAAATAACTTAATATTTACAACTTTATTTAATTTAAATAATCTCAATCATTACTCTTTTGCCTTCTTTAGTAGCGGCCGCTTTAACAATGGTGCGTAAAGCTTGAGCAATTCTTCCCTGCTTTCCAATGACTTTCCCCATATCTTCCGATGCTACGCGTAATTCTAAAATAGTGGATCTTTCTCCCTGCACTTCATTTACCACGACTGAATCAGGAGTATCTACTAAAGATTTCGCTAAATAAACTAAAAGTTCTTTTATCATTACCATATAAATCACCTCTGCTTAGATTTTCTTTGGGTTATTTCCCTTTAATTTTTTCCCATGTTCCTATTCTTTTTAATAAACGCAATACAGGCGGCGATGGCTGGGCGCCTTTACTAATCCAATCAATTACTTTCTCCTCCTTAAAAACTATTGTTGGAGGTTCAGTTCTAGGATTATAATGTCCTAAAATTTCAATAAATTTTCCTTTAGGAGCGCATGTGGATTCTGAAGCTACTAAACGATATGAAGGTTGTTTCTTAGCTCCTGTTCTACGCAATCTTAATTTTACCAAATATTTTTCACCTCCTTTTATTTATTTTTAAGCTGTCAAGCTGTTAACTATATTTATTGAAAAAACGGAATTTTCATTAAAGGATTAGATTTTTTCCCTATCTCTCCAAATTGTTTCATAGTTTTTTTAAGCATTTCAAACTGTTTAAGCAGGCGGTTAACCAAAGCTACATCTGTTCCCGAACCTTGAGAAATTCTTCTTTTTCTGCCGGCATTTAAAATATGCGGATTATTTCTTTCATAAGGAGTCATAGAATAAATAATTGCTTCTAAATGTTTAAATTCCTTCTCGTCAATTTGCAGGTTATTAAATTGCTTCGCTTGAGAGAAACCCGGGATCATGGCTAAAATTTGATCTAAAGGCCCCATTTTTTTAATCTGTTGAATTTGCTCTAAAAAATCCACTAAAGTAAATTCTTGGGTTTTTATTCTTTTTTCTAAATTTTTAGCTTTTTCTAAATCTAATGAGATTTCAGCTTTTTCAATTAATCCTAAAATATCGCCCATCCCTAATATTCGGGAAGCCATTCTATCGGGATAAAAAGGCTCCAGCGTATCTAATTTTTCCCCAACTCCCACAAATTTAATCGGTTTGCCTGTAACAAATTTTATAGAAAGAGCCGCTCCTCCTCGAGCATCTCCATCTAATTTAGTTAAAATTATTCCATCTATTTCTAAATTTTTATTAAAGTTTTCAGCAATATTAACGGCTTCTTGGCCTGTCATAGCGTCGGCTGTTAATAAAATTTCATTAGGATGAAGACAATTTTTTAATTCAATTAATTCCTGCATTAAAGATTCATCAATATGCAGTCTTCCCGCAGTATCAATAATAATCACATCTTTAGCTTGTTTTTTGGCTTGTTCTAAAGCTTTTTTACAAATCTCAAGAGGAGAATCTTTTGGAGCTCCTATATATACGGGAATATCTAATTTTTCTCCTAAAGTTTTAATTTGCAGGACAGCCGCCGGCCGATAAATATCACAAGCCACTAACAAAGGATTATGAGCTTTATTTTTTAATAATCCTGCTAGTTTAGCGCAAGTGGTGGTTTTTCCGCTTCCATGCAAACCTATCAACATAATAATTGTAGGACCTTGAGGAGCTAAATTCAACTTGCTGTTATGACTGCCCATAATTTCAATTAATTCGTCTTTAACGAATTTAATTACTAATTGTCCGGGGGTAAGGCTTTCCCATAATTTTTCGCCTAAGGCTTTTTCTTTAATTTTGCCGATAAATTCTTTAACTACTTTTAAATTTACATCCGCTTCCAATAAAGCTAATCTTACTTCCCTCAAAGATTCATTTAAGTCGCTTTCGTTAAGTTTGCCTCTGGAACGCAGTTTCTTAAAAATATTATTTAATTTTTCTTGAAGACTTTCAAACATAATAGCTAAGTATATAATGAAGCTTAAAATTTTGTCAAATTGTGCCCCACTCTCTACTAAGATATAGAAAATTAAAAATAGGCTTTTTCATCGGTAAGCCTGTCAACTTTCTTTTTTTATATGTGTATTTCTCTATTTTGGTTTTATATTTTAATATTTGATTTTTACTTAACGTTTATCGCTTTTAAATTTTGGGGCGACCCGTATGAATTCTAATATGAGAACTCATTTTGAAGGAAATTGAGAATATCTGTAAGCTAAAAGATCTGGTTTTGGCGGGATAATTTGCTCCAGCGGATTTTAGGAAGCTTTGGACCTGGGCATGAAAGTAATTTTTAAATTAAAGTTTAAAGCCTTGGCGATTTTAGACAAAGTTTTTAGTGAATAGCCTGCATAATGTCCGTTTTCGAGCCGGGCTATAGCTGATTGGCTTGTTTTTACTAATTTTGCTAGTTTCAATTGAGTTAAGCCCTTTTTCGATCTGGCATTTATAATTTGAGCCGCAATATCAATAGAGGGAAGTCTATTATATTCCATAAAAACTTTTTGATCGCTTAATATTTTCTTTCTAACATCTTTCCATTTTTCCATTTTATTTGCTTCTCCTTTCAAAGCATTCTTTTTTTCTTTTTTCAGCCAGAGCCGTTTCATTTTTTAATATTTTGCGGGTTTTCTTTTTGAATGCATGTAAAATTATAAATGTGTCTTTATTTAAACAATACAAAATTCTTATTTGTTTCGCGGGTCTTAATTCCCAGATTCCGTTTTTTAAATATTTAGCATAGGGTTCTCTGAGATTTGTCCCAGTTTTTTCTAAAAGATCAATTAGCCAGGCAGCTTTTGCCTGTTCTTTTGATGAAAGTGATAAGAGAAAGCTTTCTATGCCGTCAAGCAACTCTATGTTCCAATTCACGATTTAATTATATCATATTTGATATAATAGTCAAGTATATGAATGCGTTCTGTACTTATGCACTTCTCTTTAATTCTTATCTTACTTTATTCTATCAATGGTGCATATGTATCTGAACTTTTGCACGAACCACCCCATTAGTTTTTAATATTTTGGTATGATCTTAGATAAGGCAATTCGCAAATTTGACGCTTTTCCAATAAATTCATATAATTAAAAAATGATGCCTGCTATAAGTATTGTCATTCCAACTTATAATCGCTTAAATACTTTAAAATTAGCGCTTGATTCTTTAGTAAACCAAAATTTTCCTAAAGAACAGTATGAGATTTTAATTTGCGATAATAATTCAACCGATGGAACAAAAGAATGGATAAATAATTTAAACCAGTTTAATTTAAAGTATTTAAGAGGAGAAAATAAAGGAAGAAGCGGGGCAAGAAATCGAGGCATAAAAGCCTCTAAGGGTGAAATAATTTTATTTACCGATGCGGATATTATTGCCGATGGCAATTTACTTAAGGAGCATTTTAAATTTCACCATCGGCAAAAAGAAAATATTGCCGTGGTAGGCCGTGAAATTCAAATTAATACAATTGCGGAATTAAATAATAATGAAATATTCGCAAAAACTCTTCATTCTAAAGGCAGGAAAAAATTGCCCTGGCTTTATTTTTTAACCGGCAACGCTTCGGCGAGAAAAAAAGATTTGATAACTTCCGGAATGTTTG
>JACPDS010000050.1:7174-10369 GCA_016183885.1 Armatimonadota bacterium | reverse complement strand
TTTAAATTTTGCAAAAAATAATTCTTATAAAATAAATGGATATATTATTAGTAATTTAGAAGGATATCTTTTTCCCGATTCATATTATTTCCCTAAAAATTCTAAAGCTAATATTATAATTGAAACTATGCTCAAACGTTTTAAAGATCAAATCCTTCCCATTTATAATCAAAATAAGCCCAAACTTAAATATTCCTTAAAGCAAATAATTATTTTAGCTTCTTTAGTAGAAATGGAAGCTTATCTTATTGAAGAACAGCCTTTAATCGCTTCAGTCTATTATAATCGTTTAAAGTTAAATATGCTCTTGCAATGCGATGCCACAATTCAATATTCTTTGCCCAAATTTAAACCTTATTTAACTTATAATGATTTGAAAATCAATTCTCCTTATAATACTTATCAAAATTTAGGATTTCCTCCCGGCGCGATTGCCAATCCAGGGAAAAGAGCTGTTTTAGCATCTTTTTTTCCAGCTAAAACTAATTATCTTTATTATGTAAGAAATGACTTAAAGGGCGATGGCAGTCACATTTTTAGCAATAATTATGCCGAACACTTAGCAGCCATTAAAAAATATCAAAGATAAAAAGAGGTGAACGATTGTTAAAATATCTTTGCCCAAATTTATTTGTCCGGAAAGTAGAAGATATAGATCTAAGAAAATTAAAGGAAAAAAATTTTGACACCTTACTTTTAGATTTAGATAATACTTTAGTTGGATGGCGCTCTACCAAATTTTCTCCAGCGGTTTTAGAATGGCTGAAGTTAGCTCATTTTTTAGGATTTAAAATGTGCATTCTTTCTAACTGTATTATTAAAAACAGAGTAAAAAAATTGAGTGAAACTTTAGGATTGCCTTCAATTTTTAAAGCTGTTAAACCTAGGAAAAAATCGTTTTTACGGGCATTAAAAAATTTAAGCAGTTTTAAAGAAAAAACAATTGTTGTCGGGGATCAAATTTTTACGGATATTTTTGGGGGAAATCGATTAGGTGTTTATACTATTTTAGTTCTTCCTTTAGATAAGCGCGAGTTTTTTACTACCATTATTCAACGCACCGCAGAAAAGATTGTTCTTTTTAGTTTAAAGCGCAAGGGAATGTTAAAGGTTTCGGGAGGTTTAAAAGAAAAATTTAAAGGAATTCTTTAATTTTTAAAGAAATTAATATTAATTTCTTTAAAAATTATTAACTGCTAAAATAAGCGGGTGTAAATATGCCTAAAGAAAAAAAAGATTTAGAAACTTTATTAATTGAAGAAGGATTAATCACTGAACGCCAGCTTCAAAAGGCTAAAGAAAAATCCCAAAAAACCGGCGAACCCATCCAAAAGATTTTAATTTCGATGGGATTTGTAAGCAATAAAGATATTGTTGAAGTTATGGGCAAACAAATGGGAGTTCAATTTGTTGATTTAGATCAAATGGATTTAGATTCTCATTTAATAAAATTAGTTCCCGAACATCTCTGCCAGCGCTATAAAATTATTCCTGTTACTCAAAAAGAAAATAAATTGGTTCTAGCCATGGTTGATCCTTTAGATATTTTGGCAATTGACGATATCCGCTTAATTACAGGATTTGATATAGAACCCGTAATTGCTATGGAAGAAGCTATTATTAAGATTATCGTCAGAGAATTCGGAACTACCGAGTTGGCCGAAGTAGAGGAAAGCGTAAAAGATATTTCCGCTGATTATGGGCCATTAGAAATTGAGGAGTTTAAAGAAGAAGAAATTTCGGTTGACAGGCTTAAAGAATTAGTAGATGAAGCTCCTATTGTTAGAATGGTGAATATGATAATTGCTCAAGCCATTAATGATAAAGCTTCCGATATTCATATTGAACCAGACCCTAAAAACGTGAAAGTCCGTTATCGTATTGATGGAGTTTTACATGATGTAATGTCTCCTCCTAAACATATCCAGGCTCCAATGGTGTCCAGAATAAAAATTATGGCTAATATGGATATAGCTGAACGGCGTATTCCTCAGGATGGCAAGATCCATCTGCGTCATGAAAATAAAGAATATGATTTGCGAGTTTCCAGCTTGCCGGTAATACACGGAGAAAAAATTGTTATGCGTATTTTGGATAAAAGTTCTATACTTTTAGGCTTAAATAAATTAGGCTTTTATTCAGAAATGCAAAATATTTTTGAAGCTATTGTAGATAAGCCTTACGGCATGATTTTAGTAACCGGTCCTACCGGATCCGGCAAATCTACCACCTTATATTCTTGTTTAAATAGGTTGAATGTAGGGGATCGAAATATTATTACCGTAGAAGATCCTGTAGAATATCAATTGCCGGGAATAAATCAGGTTCAGGTCAATGAAAAAGCCGTGAGATCAGGGATTTAGAGACGGCCGAGATTGCCGTACAGGCCTCTTTGACCGGCCACCTTGTTTTCAGCACTTTACATACCAATGATGCCGCAGGAGCAGTTACTCGTTTAATTGAAATGGGCATTGAGCCATTTTTATGCGCTTCAGCAATTATTGGAGTTCTTGCCCAAAGATTGGAAAGGATGATTTGTCCAAATTGCAAAGAAGCATATGTTCCCCCTGTTGAATCTATTCGAAAATTTTCCTTAACCGCTTATACCGAAGGCGAGATTACTTTTTATCGCGGAGCAGGTTGTGAAAACTGCAAGAATACAGGTTATAAGGGAAGAAGCGGAATTTATGAAGTATTATCGAGTTCTGATCGCGTACGCGATTTGATTCTTCAGAGAGCCTCTACTTCCGAACTTCGTCAAGTGGCTATCGAAGAAGGAATGAAAACATTGCAAGACGATGGATTGCGTAAAGTCTTAGACGGCGTTACTACGATTGAAGAATGCTTACGAGTAGTTTATGTAGAAGGAACATAATAATATTTTATAGAATAATATTTAATAATTTTAAAAGGATTTCCTATCTATAAGGAGGTGAAATATATGTGGTGGTGGTTAATTCCTTTAGCAATTATTTTAATCGGGAATCTTGCTAAAATATAGTTAAAAAATAGTTAAAGAAAGGAGGGCAATTTTTATGCCAGTCTTTCTCTATGAAGTTAAAGACGCTACAGGTAATTTAAAGAAAGACTCTATAGAAGCGCCTAATATAAAAATCGCTCAGCAAAAATTACAAGAACAAAAATATATAATTATTAAAATAAAAGAAAAATCTGCCGGTGTTTCAGGGACAGATA